>NZ_KV792547.1:0-137109 GCF_001808265.1 Klebsiella sp. HMSC16A12 | reverse complement strand
ACCGACTGAACTACAGAGGAATCGTGTGAACGAGGCGCATACTACTGGCCTCGCATTTTTGTGTCAACACTAAAATTAACCTGCTGATTCAAATGGCTAAATTTAGCTCAACACGTTGTTTTAGTGAACAATGCGCCGATCGCCTTCGTCCTGCAGGCCATTCTCACGTCTACGCGCCAGCGGATCCTGGCGGTAAAAGTGGCAAAAACGCTGCCACAGGGCCGGGAAGCGAGGCGCGAACAGTTCAGGCGCACTGAAAAAATATTCCGAGAGGACAGCAAAGCACTCTGCGGGATCGGTGGCGGCATAGGCGTCAATACTGGCGGCGCTTTCGCCTACCAGATCTATCTCATCCTGAATGTTGTTCATCGCGGCGTGGAGATCGTGCTCCCAGCCGGCAACTTCACGCAACGGGATAAGCGGCACGCCGCTGGCCCGGTCGCCGTTCCGCGTATCAAGCTTATGCGCCACTTCATGCACCACAAGGTTAAAGCCTGACGCATCAAAAGAGTCTTGAATATCCAGCCAGTTCAGCACTACAGGACCCTGTTGCCAGCTTTGTCCCGACTGTACCACCCGCTGGTTGTGGACCAGACCAATATCATCCTCCCATTCATCATCGACGATGAAAGGGGCAGGGTAGATCAGCACTTCATGGAAGCCATCCAGCCACTCAATGCCCAGCTCTAGCACCGGCAGACAAAAGAGCATAGCAATGCGCGCCTGATGCAGCGGGGTCAGCTCCAGCCCCTGCAATGCCACCAGCCGCTTTTGCTGTAAAAAACGGGCAGCCATCTGCGTGAGCTTGTGCTGCTCAGTGGACGAAAGATGGGCTAAAACCGGAATGGCAAGCGCTTGCTCCCAGGGCATCTCTGCGTTGCCGGACTCATCATCTGCTTTCCAGGGCCATTTAAACATCATATTGCTCGCAAAGTCGTCACTTGAACACAATTACCGAAACGGGAGCTATTAAAATGCCAAAGATCCTGGCATTATAGCAACCATCACAGCGGAGAGATGCCGGAGCGGCTGAACGGACCGGTCTCGAAAACCGGAGTAGGGGCAACTCTACCGGGGGTTCAAATCCCCCTCTCTCCGCCACTTTTCTTGCTCTAACCTTCCCTTCAATAACACCGTTAGCTTCAGGTATAACGCCTGCGCTGGGGTATCACCATCATCATCGTCCTGGTTTCAGCGTAGAGTCGCGGTAGCGCGCTTTATCCTTTTGGCACCTTATCGCCGCTTTTAGCCCGAACGAGCTTAAACGCATCATAAAGAGGGAAGGTACGCCTGGAAAGCGGCAATGTCGAAAAGAGTGATCTCAACGGAGCGGGAACATAAAAAAGCCCGCTGAACGCGGGCTTTGACGGGGATCAGAACTGATAGACCAGGCCGAGGGCGACGATATCATCGGTCGCGATACCGCTGTTTTTGTAGAAGCGGTCGTCTTCATCCAGCAGGTTGATTTTATAATCCACATAGGTGGACATATTTTTGTTGAAGTAGTAGGTCATGCCCACGTCGACATACTTGACCAGATCCTTGTCGCCGTAGCGAGAATAGGCGTAGAGATCTTTACCCTTCGACTGCAGATAGGCCACCGACGGACGCAGCGGTAAATTAAAGTCGTCGAACTGATACTGCGCGACCACTTCGAAGTTCTGCGTTTTGTTGGCAATTCCGCCAAAACTATCGTTGCCATAGAAGGTCATGTTGCGGGTCTCAGCATACATGGCGGCCAGATAGATGTTATTGGCGTCATATTTCGCGCCGACGGTCCAGGCATCGGCTTTATCGCCGTTGGCATAACGCTGGCTGCTACGCGCGGCCGCCAGCTGGTTATGGGTACGGTCAGAAGACGAATACGCTGCCCCGAAGCTGATGCCCATATCGAGATCGTAGTAGCTGGAGATACCAAAACCGTCGCCATTTTCCCGCGCCAGCTTACGTTTCCCACCGTTATTAGTGCCTTCGCCAGAACCGGCGTTTTCATTATTACCCTGATACTGCAGGGCGAAATGCAGGCCGTCGACGAGGCCGAAGAAATCGCTGTTACGGTAGGTGGCCACGCCGTTAGTACGACCGGTCATGTAAACGTCGGTCTGGGTGTAGGTATCGCCGCCGAATTCCGGCAGCATATCGGTCCAGGATTCAATGTCGTAGACCACGCCGTAGTTACGGCCATAGTCCAGCGACCCGCAGTCGGCAAACTTCAGGCCGGCAAAGCCGAGACGGGTCCAGGAATTCGCGCCTTCTTTTTCGCTGGTGTTCGCCTGAATGTTGTATTCCCACTGACCGTAGCCGGTTAACTCGGAAGTAATCTGCGTTTCGCCTTTCAGACCAAAGCGAACATAGGTCTGGTCGCCGTCCTCTGAAGCGTCGTCAGAGAAGTAATGCAGGCCGTCAACTTTCCCGTAGAGGTCCAGTTTATTACCGTTTTTGTTATAGATTTCGGCGGCATTAGCGGCGCTAGCCATTAATAATGCCGGAACCATGAGTGCCAGTACTTTTCTTTTCATTATATATTCCCTTTTAATAATAATTTCTATGAATTATGACAATCCCTCCGGAATGACGATCCGATACTAACGACTAAGTTCATCTTTATTTAAAATAAAATATGTAAATAAATAATGTTAAATATTTCAAAATATTTCTAAGTGGTTCTTTATATTAAATTTGGATGTTTGTGCAAAATTTATTATTTTCTTATATAGCAATACGTTATTGTATATTTTGTTGGTCGTTGTGAATTTTATGAAATAAATTGCACAAATAATAATCAGGCGCATTATTCATTATGGAAATTTATTTTGTGTGAATGTAAATATCCAGGGAATTATCAACCCAGCTTGCGATAATTAAGGAATGAATAGCTTTCAGCGTACGGGAGATAATAAGGACATCTCTTCAGCTTGTGCGCATTGGCAGCATAAGTCGCGAGAAGGCGCAGAAGACGAAGATGAAACTGCTGCCTGTGACGCAGGTTAGCGGTATAATGTGATGCGTGTCACGTTTTGAGTGACAATAGTCTGTTGTGTCACGGAGAGGAATGAGATGGAAGAGCAGGCAAAACGCAGCCCGGGAGGGAAACTTGCGCTCTGGGCGTTGTATGCTTTTTGCGGATATTGTGTCTGGGTCATTGTGCGTTACTGGTGGGTAGTGGGAAAAATTCACAGCGTTCCCGGCGCCAGCGTGGAGGGTGATTTTGGAACAACGGCCGGGAAATGGCTTGGCGCCCTGTTGGGCATGCTGGTCCTCGGCGGCATTGGCTCTATTCTCGGCGCGGTCGTCTGGTATACGCGTCCATCCCGCGGCGAGCAGGATCATCAGCGCTAAAATTGCTATGCTCGAGGCTGACCCTCAGATAAAGGAAAGCCTATGGACCTGGTTGACTGGCAGCAACGATTTGAGCGCTGGATACTGACGCACCATGCGCAGGATGACGCCGCACACGATCTGTCCCATTTTCGTCGCGTCTGGGCGACCGCCACTCAGCTGGCCGCGGGGGAGGAAGTCGACCGGCTGGTACTCCTCACGGCCTGCTATTTTCATGACATCGTCAGCTTGCCAAAAAATCATCCGGAGCGAAGTCGATCCTCGATGATGGCCGCCGAGAAAACCCTCGCCATTCTGCAGTCGGCCTTTGCTGATTTTCCTGCGGATCGTTACCCGGCGGTCAGCCATGCCATCGAGGCGCACAGCTTCAGCGCGGCGATCCCACCGCGCACGCTGGAGGCGAAAATAGTTCAGGATGCCGATCGACTCGAGTCGCTGGGAGCCATTGGTCTGGCGAGGGTCTTCGCTGTCGCCGGCGCCCTGAATACCATCTTGTTTGATGCCGAAGATCCTTTTGCTGATCGGCGGGCGCTGGATGACCGCAAATATGCCCTCGACCATTTCCAGTGCAAACTTCTGCGCTTGCCGGAAACCATGCAAACTGACAAGGGGAAAGCGATGGCGCAGCATAATGCCCGTTTTCTCGTCGAATTTATGGCTAAGCTCAGCGCGGAGCTGCAGGGGGAGCCGCTGGCGCTGGATGAAGCGGTTTTGCGCCGCTTTGCACCGCAGGCGTCAACCGACCGGTGATTTATGGTACTCTCTGCCAAAATCGTCCGCGTTGGTTGAGGATATGCCGCAAAAGTTAAGCAAGGAACACAGGTCGTTGTCGTTGGCTGAACAGGCCGGGGAAGACGCTGAGGCGCTGCTGCGTCAGCTGATGACGATCTACGATGTAAAAACGCTGGTTGCCGAACTGGTGAGCGTCGGCGAACAGCACTGGAGCGCGGCGATCCTCAAGCGCGTGGTGGCGCTTGGCCGCGTGGCGGAGCGTTTGCGCCCGCAGGAAGTTGCTCATCTGGCGACGCTCCTGCCTTCGCCGCCGGCCCATCATCCGCACTATGGGTTCCGTTTTATCGATCTGTTTGCCGGTATTGGCGGGATCCGCAGTGGTTTTGAAGCCATCGGCGGGCAGTGCGTTTTCACCAGCGAGTGGAACAAGCACGCGGTACGCACCTATAAGGCCAACTGGTACTGTGATCCGCAGCAGCACCGTTTTAATGAAGATATCCGTGATATTACCCTCAGCCAACGTTCTGACGTTAGCGACGAGGAGGCGGCGCGGCATATTCGTGAATCTATCCCTCAGCATGATGTGCTGCTGGCTGGCTTCCCCTGCCAGCCTTTCTCGCTTGCCGGCGTCTCTAAGAAAAATGCGATGGGCCGTGCGCATGGCTTTGCCTGCGAAACCCAGGGAACGCTGTTTTTTGACGTGGTGAGAATTATCGCGGCTCGTCAGCCAGCGATTTTTGTGCTGGAGAATGTCAAAAACCTCAAAAGCCACGATCAGGGGCGCACCTTCCGTATCATCATGCAGACGCTGGATGAGCTGGGATATGAAGTAGCTGACGCGGGGCATACCGGGCCGGATGACCCGAAGGTGATTGACGGGCGCCATTTCTTGCCTCAGCACCGGGAGCGCATCGTGCTGGTGGGTTTCCGTCGCGATCTGCAGCTGCATGCTGGATTTACGCTGCGCGACATCGCGGCGCAGTACCCGGCGGTGCGGCCAACATTTGGCGAGCTACTGGAGCCGACGGTCGATGCGAAATTTATTCTTACGCCGGTGCTGTGGAAATATCTTTATCGTTATGCCCGCAAGCATCAGGCGCGGGGCAATGGCTTTGGTTATGGCCTGGTTGACCCCGCCAATCCCCACAGCGTGGCCCGGACGCTTTCTGCCCGCTACTATAAAGATGGTGCCGAAATTCTCGTCGATCGCGGCTGGGACCGGCCGCTCGGTGAGAAGCATTTTGACGATCCGCTGAATCAACAGCGGCGCCCTCGCCGGTTAACGCCGCGCGAATGCGCCCGGCTGATGGGCTTTGAATCCCCGCAGGGGGCGCGTTTTCGCATCCCGGTATCGGATACGCAGGCCTATCGTCAGTTTGGCAACTCGGTGGTGGTTCCGGTCTTCGCCGCGGTGGCGAAACTCCTGGCGCCGCGCATCGCTCAGGCGGTGGCGCGCCGCGAAGCGGATGATAATGATGGCGGATGTTCACGATAAAGCGACGCGCAGTAAAAATATGCGGGCGATCGCCACGCGCGATACGGCGATTGAAAAGCGGATAGCGGCGCTGCTGACCGGGGCGGGATTCACCTTTGTCGCCCAGGATCGCGCGCTGCCGGGACGCCCCGATTTCGCCTTACCCGACTACCGCTGCGTTATCTTTACTCACGGCTGTTTCTGGCATCACCATGACTGTTATCTGTTTAAGGTGCCGGCCACCCGCACGGCATTCTGGCTGGACAAAATCGCCGGTAACGTGGCGCGCGACGCCCGCGACCGGCAAAAGCTGGCCGAAGAGGGCTGGCGGGTATTAATCATCTGGGAATGCGCCCTGCGCGGGCGCCTTAGGCTGAGTGATGCGGCGCTCACCGAGCGTCTGGAAGAGTGGATCTGCGGCGCCGGACACGACGCGCAGATCGATACGCAGGGGATCCGCGAACTGACGACTACTTCGACGCCTTACAAGGAGTAGCCTCGCTGCGGACGGGGAAGAGATATTTCCCCAGCGTCACCAGCACTACGGCGAAAATAATCACCGCCAGCGCCAGCCACTCAATGAGCGACAGGCTCTCGCCGCCGAACCCAGTACCGAGGAGCACCGCGACCACCGGATTAACATAGGCGTAGCTGGTGGCGACCGCCGGGGTGACATTGCGGATTAAAAACATGTAGGCGTTAATGGCGATCAGCGAGCCAAAGATGGCCAGATAGGCCAGGGCAGCGATCCCGGACCAGGAAGGGACGCGGGTTAAGGTTTCACCGCTCAGCCATGAGGCCACCAGCAGGACGATCCCGGCGGCGAGCATCTCGATTGCCCCCGCCATCATGCCGGTCGGCAGTACGATTCGCGAACCGTAAACCGAGCCGAAGGCCCAGCTTAGGGAACCAATCAGGATCAGCAGTGCGCCCCAGGGGTTGCCGTTCAGGTTGCCTCCGCTGTTGAGCATCACGATACCCGCAAGGCCAATGGCAATGCCCAGCCACTCCAGTTTACGGGTGGCGATGCCGAAAAAGCGGCTGAAGCATAAGGTGAACAGCGGTACGGTGGCGACAATCACCGCCGCGATGCCGGAGGGGACGTGCTGATGTTCAGCCAGCGTCACGAAGCCGTTGCCAACCGCAAGCAGCAACACGCCGATCAGCGCAGCGTTAAGCAGCGGACGACGCGCCGGTAGCTTATGGCCGGTGGCCAGTAGCCACCCCAGCAACAGCACGCCGGCAGCGAGAAAACGAATGCCGGCCATCATTAGCGGCGGCCAGCTGGCGACCCCGACGGCGATAGCGAAATAGGTAGAGCCCCAGATGATATACAGCGCAAACAGCGCCCCGATGAGCGGTAAAAGCTGACGGGTAGACATACTTCCTCACGACGGTGCAGAGATAGAAAGGGGACATATAGTAAACGTGAAAACTATCGTGCTGGCGAGTGGTTAATTTGCGTCAGGTTGTTAAATTTATATTGACTAATTGTACCTTGGGCACCGGCCGTTTTTTAACGCATACTCGAGGGAGACATTGATGAAAAGAGAAGGAAAATCATTTTGGCAGGAAGTAGTCTTTTAACATTACTTGATGATATCGCCACGCTGCTGGACGATATTTCCGTGATGGGCAAGGTAGCGGCGAAAAAAACGGCGGGGGTGCTGGGCGACGATTTGTCTCTCAATGCCCAACAGGTTACCGGCGTGCGGGCGAATCGCGAGTTGCCCGTGGTCTGGGGAGTGGCGAAAGGGTCGTTCGTTAACAAAGTGATCCTCGTGCCACTGGCTTTGTTGATCAGCGCCTTCATCCCCTGGGCGATTACGCCATTGTTGATGCTGGGCGGCGCGTTTCTCTGTTTCGAAGGGGTGGAGAAGGTACTGCACAGTCTGGAAGCGCGGAAACACAAAGAGGATCCTGAACGGCGGCAGCAGCGTCTCGCCGCGCTGGCGGAGCGCGATCCGCTGGCCTTTGAGCGTGACAAAGTAAAAGGCGCGATTCGCACCGATTTTATTTTGTCCGCGGAAATTGTCGCCATTACCCTCGGCATCGTGGCGGAAGCTCCGCTGCTTAACCAAATCCTTATTCTTTCGGGGATTGCGATTCTGGTCACTATCGGGGTGTATGGCCTGGTGGGGGTGATCGTCAAGCTGGACGACATGGGTTACTGGCTGGCGGAAAAACGTAGTGCGCTGGCGCAGTGGCTGGGTAAAGGGCTCCTGGCCGTCGCTCCCCGCCTGATGAAGGTGTTGTCCATCGTCGGGACGCTGGCCATGTTCCTCGTCGGCGGGGGGATAGTCGTTCACGGTATTGCGCCGCTGCATCATGCCATCGAGCACTGGAGCGCGGGGTTGGGTGGGGTGATGGCCTCCACGCTGCCGGTCGTCGCCAACCTGGTGCTGGGTTTTATCATCGGCGCGGTGGTGCTGGCGGGCGTTAAGGCGGTGAGCAGCCTGCGTGGCGCTGGAAAGTAGCATGGCGAAACGCAGCGTAACGGCGCCGCGTGTTCTACCCTGAAAACGCCCCGGGTATCGACAGAGACCGGGGCGCTGACGCCGCGAGGTTTGCGCAACGTATTGCGAGAGAAAGATGGATAAGCCACTGCGGTTGAAGTTAAAAAAGTGCTACCACCTGGCTCGCCCGGCGCATGTGGTTAACGCTTGTTTTATCGCAGTGGTGTTTTTCTCCACGCTGCTGATCTGGCGTGAAATCAATGACCTGGAAGAGGCCTACGTGGCCAACCAGCGTAACAATCTGTCTAACGTCGCTCATGAAATGGATGGACTGTTGCAGTTCAACATCGACAGAATGATGTTTTTTCGCCATGGGATGCAGGCGGCGCTCGAACAGCCGCTTGATATCGATGTATTGCGTAAGGCCAGCCAACGCTATCTGAGCCAGCGCCATCAGCAGGCCTGGCGGGTGGCGCTACCGAATCGGCGTACGCTGCCGGTGTTTGGCATCTCAGGCAGCGTCGCTGGCCACAACCCTATCCTGCTGGTGGACGATCCGCTGGCGGCTGATGAACTAATGGCGACGCTCGAGCTGGGTTATCTGCTAAATCTGACGCAGCACGATCGCGATTTCGCCGAGCGGATGCAGTATATCTCTCGTAGCGGCTTTTTTACCTCGACCCTGCCGCTGCGGGATGAGTCGCAGGTGATTACGCACTATTCCCAAGCCCTCGGCGCTCCGTGGTTTACCCGCCAGACCCAACGAAATAATCCGGGGCGAGGCGTTATCTGGCAAACCTTTCCTGACGATGACCCGCAGCTGGAAGAGCAGGTGGTCACCGCTTCGATACCGTTGGATTTTGCCGGTTACTGGCGCGGCGTGCTGGCGATGGATTTCTCAGTCAGTGAAATCAAAGCGTTTTTGGTTAGCGCCATGCAGGGGGGACAAGAGGGAGAGTACCAACTTTATGATAGCCATTTGAACCTGCTGGCTTCTTCCGCGCCGGGGAATGTCCTGACCCTGCTGTCCCCGCGCGAGCAGGAGCTGCTGAGCCGCGCGTTTGTCCATGATAACCAGGGAGGGCTGCGTCTGCTGACGCGCTATATCAGCTGGGCCAAACTGCGCAATTTTGACGGCGTGCTGCTGCGGATCCACACTCTGCGGGAAGGCGTCCGCGGGAACTTTGGCACCATCACCATCGCCCTGACCCTGATGTGGGTCCTCTTCACCTTGATGCTGTTGCTCTCCTGGCTGGTGATCCGCCGCATGGTCCGCAACATGAGCGTTCTGCAAACCTCGCTGGAGTGGCAGGCATGGCACGATGCCTTGACTCGCCTGCTCAATCGCGGGGCGCTGTTTGAACAGGCGATGGCGGTAGCCAGCGACTGCCAGCGCAGCGGACGGCCGCTGGCGGTGATCCAGCTCGATCTGGATCATTTTAAGCACATCAACGATCGCTATGGTCATCAGGCGGGGGACAGGGTGCTGTCGATGGTGGCCAGTACGCTGTCCAGCGCGGTTCGGCAGGGCGATCTGCTGGGCAGAGTGGGCGGAGAAGAGTTTTGTATCGTGATGCCGAATACCACCCTGCAGGAAGCGGCGGCGGTGGCGGAGCGATTGCGCCAGCGTATCCAGGGACGGGAAGTCTTTTTGCATAACAACGTGACGCTGCGGGTTAGCGCCTCGTTAGGGGTGAGCGCCAGCGAAGAGCGGGGGGAGTATCAGTTTGAAGCGCTGCAGTCGGTGGCCGATGGGCGACTCTATCTGGCCAAGCAAAATGGGCGTAACCAGGTCTGTTTTCGCAGCGCAGCGTGAGTAAAACGTTTCGATGCCGATTGGCAAAATGAGAATTATCTTAAAGTGATCGCAGGCGATCGCGCTATCGAATGAAACCGGTTTGCGGCTAAGCCTTCTCACATCAGCCTTGCAGCCCGGTCAGTCACCAGGCGCCAACATTCTCAATATTTTGCGTCATGAATATCTCTTGTCATGCAAAATAATTGAGGATAATGTTTCAACGCATCGGATTTCCCGGTGTAACGAATTTTCAAGTGCTTCTTGCATTAGCAAGTTTGATCCCGACTCCTGCGAGTCGGGATTTTTTTCGCCTGCCGCTAACGGTTGGCTTCACTGGCGCTGAAATCGTGAATATCGAGTTCGAATGCCTCCGCCAGCTCACGCCAGGTATGTGACCCGCGGCCATCGATGCTGGCGCGCTGCGGGTCGTCCAGCGTGCGATGGACTTCGCTTTCGCTGATCTCATTTATCGCCGCCAGCAGGGCATCTACGTTGACGTCAAGGTCGTCCCCGGTCTGGCCTGTTAATTGGTGCTTCATCATTACCCCCTCGCTGAGCGTTGCTCAAGCCTCTCTAAGTATAGCCGGTCTAAAAAAGCGCCAGTCACGTGCCGCGACGCTGCGAGTTGCGTGGTTTTGTTCTACACTGGCTGAAAATATAGAGGAGATGATTATGCAGGTGAACGATCGTGTCACGGTGAAGACCGACGGTGGCCCACGTCGATCGGGGGTAGTGCTGGCGATTGAGTCGTTTAGTGAAGGAACGATGTATCTGGTTTCACTGGAAGACTATCCTCTGGGGATCTGGTTTTTTAATGAAATAGGCCACCCGGATGGGATTTTCGTGGAAAAAGAGGTCTCGTAAAACTGAACTGGCGGGAGCGCCGCCAGTTTGTTTCAGCGCATATTTACCTGAATACCGGAGGTGATGTTTTCGGTCAGCCGAACGATATGATAAATCACCTGCTTATTATGCGTTTGTATTTTCTTTTTAATATTGCCTTTATGCGACGATACCGTCTTCGCTTTGATGTTCATTTGCGTTGAGATTTGCGAAGTACCATGCCCGGCCATCCACATTTGCAGCATATTTGATTCTGTTTTACTCAGTGACAATGTCGGTAAAGTTAACTGCCCTACACTGGTGTTTTTGTATTTAAGATAATTAACCAGAATAACATCAAGGTCTTTTGGGGTTATCGATTTTGAACTGATTAGCAGATTCTTCCGTACCCGCAAATAGCGGTCAAAATGGATGTTCGCCAGCGACATAAAGATAACAAACAGCGTCGCCGGGTTTTGCGTAATGATCTGGCGAATAATGCCATTACTTTCATCATCATGCACGAAACAGTCTTCATTCAGAAACACCACCGCCGGGCAACACGACGTACAGTGTTTCTGCAGATCCGCAGCATTGTTGACCTCAACGATTTCCTGTTTTTTAATTCCCCGACTGGTCAGATATCCCGTCAATCCCAACCGGGTATAGCTGCACAAATCCATAATCATCGTTGACATGACCCATCCTCAATCAACACGTAACGATATACACTTCGCACTGGCTGTGCGAAGCAGTCCTTGCGGGCGATAATAATAGTAGGTTTAGAAAGAACCCATTAGCTCCATTAAACTATTCCGCATCTATGCATATAATTTGCCAGGAAAACTCTTAAAGTAAAGTCAAGAACCGGTAGTGTGACCGAATTAAAAACAAAAAGTGCCCATAGATGCTATGGTTACGCGCCCAGTATTATTTTACTTTCAGAATTTCCTTACTTCAAATGAAACCCACGTTAGCGGTTGCTAGCTTGCTCGCTTATCCCTTTGCGGTGGGGGTGGAAGGCTTAACGCTTTAATGCCACAATACTTTTTTATCGGCTTGTGGGATGAATGATGAAAAAGTTATTTTTTGCTGGCATGGTGGTGGCGCTGGCCGGTTGCGTACAGGTTGATCGTTATGAGGACGTGGTTAAAGCGCCGGCGCCGGCTGGCCTTGCAGGTTTCTGGCAAACGAAAGGGCCGCAGAGCGCGATGATGAGTCCTGACGCCATTGCCAGCCTGATTGTCACCAAAGAAGGGGACACCTTCGACTGCCGCCAGTGGCAGCGCGTGATTGCGCAGCCGGGGAAACTGATGAATCGTGACAGTGAGATCTACAACGTGACCGCTTCCCTGGACATCTATCCTGTCGAGCGCGAGGGCAACACGATCTCCTACGATCGGATGACGTTGTCCCGTGTTGAACGTCTCACTCCGGAGTGCGAGAAGGCGTGGGCCAAAGCGCGAGCGACGGGGCCCGTCAGCGCGCCGGCCTCCACGCGCTGAGATTTTGGCGGGCCATAGCTGGCCCGCCCGGCGTCAGGGAACTACAGCACCTCCTCTAATACCCACACGCTCACGCTCCCCCCGTTACAAGTAAAGGTCGCGCAGCCTTCGCCATCGGTTTCGACAATCTCTTCCCGGTTACCGAGAAAATCCCGCCAGCGTTTGTAGCCATAGTTTTCGCCCAGCGTCAGCGTCTTTTCGCCCTCATCGCCATTGGACATGATCACCACGCAGCCTGGATCGTCGTCAGTACCGCTACGACTAAAGGCGATGCAGTTAGGATGATCGAACCAAAGGGTTTGCACGCCATGGGCAAAACGCTGACGGGCGTCGATCAGCTCGTGGAGTTGTTCGATAACGGGCATCTCAATGGCATATGTCTCTCCGTCGCCGCCGGTATCCTCATAGGAAGCGCCGAAGAGATCGGCATAAAAGACCGAGGGCACGCCATTCTCCCGCAGCAGGATCAGCGCATAGGCGAGGGGCTTGAACCAGGGTTCAACCGGCGCCTCGAGGGCCTGCAGCGGCTGCGTATCATGATTGGTGACCAGAGTGACGGCATGGAAAGGGTCGGCTTCGACCAGCGTCCCGCTGAAAATCTGGCTCATGTCATAATCGCGGCCCTGGCGCGACGCTTCATGAAATTTCATCTGCAGTGGGGCATCAAACAGCATCGTTTTGCCCTCGACCAGGTCGATATACTGCTGGAGCTTCTCCACTTCATGGGACCAGTATTCCGCTACAATAAACAGCGGCTGCGGGGCCACCTCCTGAACATGCTCGATCCACGCTTTATAAAACCAGGCGGGGATATGCTTGACCGCGTCAAGACGAAAACCGTCGCAGCCGGTCTGCTCCATTACCCAGCGCGCCCAGTATTTGATCTCCTCGGTCACTGCATGATTGCGGAAATCGATATTGGCGCCCATCAGATAGTCAAAGTTGCCGAGCTCATCATCGACCTGTTCATTCCAGCCTTCGCCGGTGTAATCGTTGACGATTTTAAACACACCGTCTTCCGTCGGGTTCTCGATGTGGTCAATGCCGCTAAAACATTTGTAGTCCCAGACAAACTGCGAATACTGTCCGGCGCGCACCGGGAAGGTGTAGCGCGTCCATGCCTCGCACTCAATGATCTCCTCGTCAATTTGCGTACGATCCTGCTCATCGACGCGCTGAACGCGCAGAGCCTCTTTTTCATCAGCGCCCATTTTATGGTTGACCACCACATCCAGCAGCACGGCGATATTGTGCTCCTTCAGGGCGTTGATCGCCGCCAGCAACTGCGCTTTGTCGCCATATTTGGTGGCGACAGACCCTTTTTGATCAAACTCGCCGAGGTCAAAGAGATCGTAGGTATCATAGCCGACGGAGTAACCGCCCGAGGCGCCTTTGTAGGCGGGTGGCAACCAGACCATATTGATGCCGATTTCATTCAGGCTGGGCGCCAGCGCTTCGACCTCAGGCCACAGCTCGCCGCCGGTGGGGTAGTACCAGTGAAAACATTGCAATAAGGTGGGGTTTTTCATCTTCCATGCTCCAGACGTCAACAGGCTGACCTTAGCAGTATGGGAGATATCCAGCAAAAAGGGTGAGGAAAGCCCTGATTTTCGCTATACCCTAAAGCGGATCATATATAATAAATTTGCATAAGATGTAGCGTAACGATGTTGGTGTCAGGGCGTTAAGCGCCTTACACTACAGGAAAATCCTAACCTTCGGGGTATCTATGAAATTAGCACTTCTGGGTCGTCAGGCGATGATGGGCGCGATGGCCGTTGTTTTGATGGCTGGCGTCAGCGTGAAAACTTTTGCGGCGGAAAACCTGCTCAATCAGATTAAAGAGCGCGGCACCCTACGCGTGGGCCTCGAAGGCACCTACCCTCCCTTTAGTTTTCAGGGGGATGACGGCAAGCTGACCGGGTTTGAAGTGGAATTCGCTAACGAACTGGCGAAACATCTTGGCGTGAAGGCCGATCTCAAACCGACCAAGTGGGACGGTATGCTGGCCTCGTTGGACTCCAAGCGTATCGACGTGGTGATTAACCAGGTCACTATCTCTGACGAACGTAAGAAGAAATACGATTTCTCCACCCCATATACCGTCTCCGGCGTGCAGGCGCTGGTGAAGAAGGGTAACGAAGGCGTAATTAAAACCGCGGCGGATCTGAAAGGCAAGAAAGTGGGCGTCGGACTGGGCACTAACTATGAAGAGTGGCTGCGTCAGAATGTCCAGGGCGTGGACGTCCGTACCTATGATGACGATCCCACCAAATACCAGGATCTGCGTGTAGGCCGTATTGACGCCATTCTGGTAGACCGTCTGGCGGCGTTGGATCTGGTGAAGAAAACCAACAATACGCTGGCGGTAACCGGCGAAGCCTTCTCTCGTCAGGAAGCTGGCGTTGCGCTGCGTAAAGGCAACGACGACCTGCTGAAAGCGGTAGATGGCGCGATTGCAGACATGCAGAAAGATGGCAGCCTGAAGGCGCTGTCCGAGAAATGGTTTGGCGCTGACGTGACGAAATAACGGACAGCGGTGAAAAAAGGCGCTCCTGGAAGCGCCTTTTTTTATTTAGCGCGTAACTGTGTGCATAATGAAGCATAACTGAGTCAGGAGGGGCCATGTCACTGCAAAACTTAACCCGCTTTCCGCGCCTGGAATTGATCGGCGCGCCGACGCCGCTGGAGTATCTCCCGCGTCTGTCCGATCACCTTGGGCGCGAAATTTTTATTAAACGTGATGATACGACGCCGCTGGCGATGGGGGGCAACAAACTGCGTAAGCTGGAGTTTCTCGCCGCCGATGCGCTGCGCGAGGGCGCGGATACCTTAATCACCGCCGGCGCGATCCAGTCTAACCATGTGCGTCAGACGGCGGCAGTCGCTGCGAAACTGGGACTGCATTGCGTGGCGCTACTGGAAAATCCCATCGGCACCCGGGCGGAGAACTATCTGAGCAATGGCAACCGTCTGCTGCTGGATCTCTTTAACACCCAGGTTGAGATGTGTGATGCCCTGACCGATCCCGCCGCCCAGCTCGATGAGCTGGCGACCCGCATTGAGGCGCAGGGGTATCGTCCGTATGTTATTCCGGTCGGCGGCTCCAATGCCCTCGGCGCGTTAGGCTATGTGGAAAGCGCACTGGAAATCAGCCAGCAGTGCGAAGACGCGGTGGCGATCTCGTCAGTCGTGGTCGCCTCCGGCAGCGCCGGCACCCATGCCGGATTGGCGGTCGGCCTTGAACAGCTGATGCCGCAGGCGGAACTGATTGGGGTGACCGTGTCGCGCTCGGTCGCTGACCAGTTGCCGAAAGTGGAGGCGCTGCAGCGGGCCGTGGCCAACAGTCTCGAGCTACAGGCGAAGGCTGAAATTATACTGTGGGATGACTACTTTGCCCCAGGATACGGTACGCCAAACGAAGATGGGATGGCCGCAGTGAAGCTGCTGGCGCAGCTGGAAGGTATTTTGCTCGACCCGGTCTATACCGGCAAAGCGATGGCCGGGCTTATCGACGGCATCACGCAGAAGCGCTTTAAGGATGAAGGGCCGATACTGTTCGTCCACACCGGCGGAGCGCCGGCGCTGTTTGCCTATCATCCTCACCACTAATACAGAAACGACAGCATGCAAGAAAGTATCCAACTGGTCATTGATTCCGCCCCTTTTCTGCTGAAAGGGGCCGTCTTTACGCTGCAGCTGAGCATTGGCGGGATGTTTTTCGGCCTGGTGCTGGGCTTTATCCTGGCGCTGATGCGCATGTCGCCAGTCTGGCCGGTAAAATGGCTGGCGCGCATGTATATCTCTATTTTCCGCGGCACGCCGCTTATCGCCCAGCTGTTTATGATCTACTACGGCCTGCCGCAGTTCGGCATTGAGCTTGACCCGATCCCGGCGGCGATGATCGGCCTGTCGTTGAATACTGCGGCCTATGCGGCGGAAACGCTGCGCGCGGCCATCGCCTCGATTGATAAAGGGCAATGGGAAGCGGCGGCCAGTATCGGTATGACGCCCTGGCAGACGATGCGTCGGGCCATTTTACCCCAGGCGGCGCGGGTCGCTTTGCCGCCGCTGTCGAACAGTTTTATCAGCCTGGTAAAAGATACCTCGCTGGCGGCAACGATCCAGGTGCCGGAGCTGTTTCGTCAGGCGCAGCTAATCACCTCGCGAACCCTGGAGGTCTTCACCATGTATCTGGCGGCCTCCCTGATCTACTGGGTAATGGCGACAGTGCTCTCCTCGCTGCAGAATTATTTTGAAAACCAGCTGAACCGCCAGGAGCGTGATCCGAAATGAGTGCGATAGAAGTGAAAAGCCTGGTAAAAAAATTCCATGGCCAGACGGTGCTCCATGGTATCGACCTGGAGGTACAGAAAGGGGAAGTGGTGGCGATCATCGGCCCCAGCGGCTCGGGCAAAACCACCCTGCTGCGTAGCATCAACCTGCTGGAGCAACCGGAGAGCGGCACTATCCGCGTCGGCGATGTGACGATCGACGCCGGTCGCAGCCTCGGGCCGCAGAAAGGGCTCATTCGCCAGCTGCGCCAGCACGTCGGCTTTGTCTTCCAGAACTTTAATCTGTTTCCCCACCGTACGGTGCTGGAGAACATTATTGAAGGGCCGGTCATCGTAAAAGGTGAAGATAAGCAGGAGTCCATGGCGCGGGCGCGCGAACTGCTGGCGAAGGTGGGGCTCAGCGGAAAAGAGAATAGCTATCCGCGCCGTCTCTCCGGCGGGCAGCAGCAGCGAGTGGCTATTGCCCGCGCGCTGGCTATGCGTCCGGACGTGATCCTGTTTGATGAACCCACCTCGGCTCTCGATCCTGAGCTGGTGGGGGAGGTGCTCAACACCATCCGTCAGCTGGCGCAGGAAAAACGCACCATGGTGATCGTGACCCATGAAATGAGTTTCGCCCGCGACGTTGCCGATCGGGCGATATTTATGGATCAGGGACGCATTGTCGAACAAGGCGAGGCAAAAGCGTTGTTCGCTTCGCCCCAGCAGCCGCGTACCCGTCAGTTCCTTGAAAAATTCCTGATGCAGTAAAGCATGGGCTGGCGCGGCGGCTCAGCTTCGCGGGAGCCGCCGCGTTTAGCCCACTCTCGCGGCGGGGTAACGCCCCCGCGACACGTCTTTGCGCTATTGACTCCCACGGCCGTATACACCGCTTCCCATCGCCCTTGGCAGGGTGTAGAACATGATGGGAGAAAAACGCTATGTTTCTGTGCGGCGAGCGGGAAAATGGCAAGCCTTCAGACTAATAAATGCGACAGCTACGATATTTTATACATATAAATAAGATTTATGTGTTAGTTTTCTGTATTTATAATAATGATTATCAATCAGGAGTTATTTGCACAGCTATGAGGGACAATGATTTTTTCAGCTGGCGGCGGGATATGCTGCACCAATTTCAGTCCATGGCCACCGGCGAGGAGGTTTATAATCTCCTGCAACGTGAAACCGAAGCGCTGGAATATGATTACTACACGCTTTGTGTGCGCCACCCGGTGCCTTTCACCCGCCCCCGCGTTACGTTCCAGTCGACTTACCCCCGCGCATGGATGTCGCACTATCAGGCAGAAAATTATTTCGCGATAGATCCTGTGTTACGGCCGGAGAATTTTATGCGTGGCCATCTGCCATGGAACGACAGCCTGTTTCGTGATGCGCCGGCACTGTGGGACGGGGCGCGTGACCATGGTCTGCAAAAGGGGGTGACGCAGTGCCTGACGTTGCCAAACCATGCTCAGGGATTTCTCTCTGTCTCCGCGAACAATCGTCTGCCGGGCGGTTACCCTGAAGATGAGCTTGAGCTGCGTCTGCGAACGCTGACTGAACTAAGCTTGCTGACGCTGCTGCGTCTGGAAGATGAGATGGTGATGCCGCCGGAGATGAAGTTCAGCCGCCGCGAACTGGAAATCCTCAAATGGACGGCGGAAGGAAAGACTTCGGCGGAGGTGGCGATGATTCTCTCGATTTCGGAAAATACGGTGAATTTCCATCAGAAGAATATGCAGCGGAAATTTAATGCGCCGAATAAAACGCAAATTGCCTGCTACGCCGTGGCGACAGGGCTAATCTGAATGCGCCTGCCGTTCTGCGTGTCAGACGTGATACCGGCTGTCAGTGATACTTTCAGCCGGCACAGGATTACTGCCGATAGGCTTGTTTAATCTGCTTAACGGTGCTGGAGAATACGGCGGCCTGAGCCTCATCTTCCATCTGTGAAATCTGCTTTTCCATTTTAATAATCACGCGCCCCGCATCCGCCTGGCCCATCGCCTGCAGCATCAGCGTAATCATCGCTTTCAGGCAGGAGACTTCCTGCGCCAGTTCCTGCTTATTTTCTGCAGTGGAAAAATCTGGTGTGCTCATCGATATCCTCGTTTACTCGCTGCGCTATTGCGCTCTACTCAATGTGAAGGCCGCGCAGTATACCACAAGCGACAGAAAAAAAAGGTGTGCTTAATTTCTGTTCTCTCATCTGAGCTGTGAATGTTTTTATGCTTCGGATAATACGTAATAGCCGTCGGCAAGCCAATAATTTCCCCGATCTATTTAGCTCGTTAATAATTGTTACATATTTTGCTTCGTATTTATACGCTACGTAATCTGTTGTATTTTTTGTGCCTTCTGTATGAGTATTGTTAAAAAATAAGAGCCGCGCAACTGACTGTTCTCAATGACTTTCCACTTAGTGTGCACAGACATTGCCATAAATGAGAGCCAAATCGAGGCGAGGGCATTTTTTTGCCTTTTAAAATAGCAATAAAACCCGGTAATATGTGGGAGATAAAGTATCAGTAGCGTTATCCCTCATTCTGGAGATTATTCCTTTGATCAACGTTCTTCTTGTTGATGACCACGAACTGGTGCGCGCAGGGATACGACGCATTCTGGAAGATATAAAAGGGATTAAAGTCGCTGGCGAAGCCTGCTGCGGCGAGGACGCCGTCAAGTGGTGCCGGGCTAATTCCGCAGATGTCGTCCTGATGGACATGAACATGCCTGGGATCGGTGGTCTTGAAGCGACGCGCAAAATCGCGCGCTCCGTGGCGGGCACCAAAGTGATCATGTTGACCGTGCATACCGAGAATCCTTTACCTGCCAAGGTCATGCAGGCGGGCGCGGCAGGCTATCTCAGTAAAGGCGCCGCGCCGCAGGAAGTGGTGAATGCCATCCGCTGCGTCGCGTCCGGGCAGCGCTATATTGCCTCCGATATTGCCCAGCAAATGGCGTTAAGTCAGATTGAACCCGAAAAGACAGAATCGCCGTTTGCCAGTTTGTCTGAACGCGAATTGCAGATTATGCTGATGATCACCAAAGGTCAGAAGGTGAATGAGATCTCAGAGCAGCTAAATCTGAGTCCTAAAACGGTTAACAGCTACCGCTATCGGATGTTCAGTAAATTAAACATTCATGGCGATGTCGAGCTGACCCACCTGGCAATTCGCCATGGCCTGTGTAATGCGGAGTCGTTAGCAAGCCAGTGAGTGATGTTTTTGACGCAAAAGCTTTCCTGAAAACGGTGACCAGCCAGCCCGGTGTGTATCGGATGTATGATGCTGGCGGAACCGTCATCTATGTTGGCAAAGCCAAAGATCTGAAAAAGCGGCTCAGTAGCTACTTCCGCAGCAACCTTGCGTCGCGTAAAACGGAAGCGCTGGTAGCGCTGATCGCGCAAATCGACGTGACCGTCACCCACACCGAGACGGAAGCGCTGCTGCTTGAGCACAACTATATTAAGCTGTACCAGCCACGTTACAACGTGCTGTTACGCGACGATAAATCGTATCCTTTTATTTTTCTCAGCGGCGATACTCATCCGCGTCTGGCGATGCATCGCGGCGCCAAACATGCGAAGGGCGAATATTTTGGTCCTTTTCCCAACGGCTATGCCGTGCGCGAGACCCTGGCGCTGCTGCAGAAAATCTTTCCCATCCGTCAGTGTGAAAACAGCGTCTACCGCAATCGCTCCCGCCCCTGTCTGCAGTATCAGATTGGTCGCTGCCTGGGGCCGTGCGTGGCCGGGCTGGTCAGCGAAGAAGAGTATGCTCAGCAGGTAGAGTATGTGCGGCTGTTTCTCGCCGGCAAGGATGACCAGGTGCTGACCCAGCTCATCGCGCGGATGGAGAAGGCGAGCCAGAACCTGGAGTTCGAAGAGGCCGCGCGCATCCGCGACCAGATTCAGGCCGTCCGCCGCGTGACGGAGAAACAGTTTGTCTCCAACACCGGTGACGACCTCGACGTGATCGGCGTCGCCTTCGATGCCGGCATGGCCTGCGTGCATGTGCTGTTTATCCGTCAGGGCAAAGTGCTGGGCAGCCGAAGCTACTTCCCGAAAGTGCCGGGCGGCACCGAGCTGGGAGAGGTCGTGGAGACCTTTGTCGGCCAGTTCTACCTGCAGGGCAGCCAAATGCGCACGCTGCCGGGGGAGATTTTGCTCGACTTTAACCTTGGGGATAAGACGCTGCTGGCCGACTCGCTGTCGGAGCTGGCGGGTCGTCGAATCAATGTGCAGACTAAGCCGCGCGGCGACAGAGCGCGTTATCTTAAGCTGGCGCGGACCAACGCCGCGACAGCGTTAACGACCAAATTGTCTCAGCAATCGACCATTCATCAGCGTTTGCAGGCGCTGGCCAGCGTACTGGAGCTGCCGGCCGTCAAGCGAATGGAGTGTTTTGACATCAGCCACACCATGGGCGAACAGACCGTAGCATCCTGTGTGGTGTTTGACAGCAATGGCCCACTGCGCGCGGAGTATCGGCGCTACAACATCACCGGCATTACCCCTGGCGATGACTATGCGGCGATGAATCAGGTCCTGCGCCGTCGCTATGGTAAAGCGATTGATGACAACAAGATCCCGGATGTGATCCTGATAGACGGCGGCAAGGGACAGCTGGCCCAGGCGAAAGCCGTGTTTGCTGAACTGGACGTCCCCTGGGATAAACATCATCCGCTGCTGCTGGGCGTGGCGAAAGGTAGCGATCGAAAAGCGGGTCTGGAAACGTTATTCTTTGAGCCGGAAGGGGAAGGGTTTAGCCTGCCGCCGGATTCGCCGGCCCTGCATGTGATCCAGCATATTCGCGATGAATCGCACGATCATGCGATCTCCGGGCATCGCAAAAAACGGGCGAAAGTGAAGAGCACCAGCTCGCTTGAGACTATCGAGGGGGTGGGGCCGAAGCGTCGTCAGATGCTGCTGAAGTATATGGGTGGGCTGCAGGGGCTACAGCAGGCCAGCGTCGAAGAAATTGCTAAAGTACCGGGCATCTCTCACGCTCTGGCAGAAAAGATCTTCTACTCGTTGAAACATTAGGGGCTCTGTAGCAACATAGGGCTAATTTTTACTTACAACAGATAGTTACCCGTCACTATGCAATTTAATATCCCTACGTTGCTTACTCTGTTTCGCGTCATCCTGATCCCGTTTTTTGTGCTGGCGTTTTATCTGCCCTTTAGCTGGGCGCCGTTTGCCTGCGCGCTGATCTTCTTTGTTGCCGCGGTAACCGACTGGTTTGATGGTTTCCTCGCTCGTCGCTGGAATCAGAGCACCCGTTTTGGCGCCTTCCTCGACCCGGTTGCCGATAAAGTCATGGTGGCTATCGCCATGGTGCTGGTTGCCGAACACTATCACACCTGGTGGGTCACGCTACCGGCGGCGACCATGATTGCCCGTGAGATCATTATCTCTGCGCTGCGTGAGTGGATGGCGGAGCTGGGGAAACGCAGCAGCGTGGCGGTCTCGTGGATTGGCAAAGTGAAAACGACCGCCCAGATGACCGCCCTGGTATGGATGCTGTGGCGTCCTTATCCGTGGGTGGAGTGGGCCGGGATCGCGCTTTTCCTCGTGGCGGCGGTGCTGACGCTGTGGTCGATGCTGCAGTATTTGAACGCGGCGCGCGGCGATTTGCTTGATCAGTGATCGTTTCGCCGTTATTTTCAGCAAACGATACAAAGTTGCGAAAAATACCGTTGACTCACCGCGAGAGATAAGTAGAATGCAACGCATCGAACGGCGGCACAGTCTTCCAGACGATAACAAAATCAAGTGATTAGCAAATAACTTGATGATGCGGGAATAGCTCAGTTGGTAGAGCACGACCTTGCCAAGGTCGGGGTCGCGAGTTCGAGTCTCGTTTCCCGCTCCAGATTAACAGCATCGGCAGTTGCGGGTGCTTCAGTATTAAAGGCGCGTTAGCAAAGCGGTTATGTAGCGGATTGCAAATCCGTCTAGTCCGGTTCGACTCCGGAACGCGCCTCCACTTTATATCCCGAGCCCGGATGGTGGAATCGGTAGACACAAGGGATTTAAAATCCCTCGGCGTTCGCGCTGTGCGGGTTCAAGTCCCGCTCCGGGTACCATTGGGAAATACAGAATAATCAAAGCAATAAGCAGTGTCGTGAAACCACCTACGGGTGGTTTTTTTGTTTCTGCACTTTCGCTTTCTGATACCTTTCCCGCCAGCCTGACGCCACGGCGTTTTTCGGTTAACTCTGGCCTTACAGTCAATTTCTCATTTGTCCCAGGACAAAACGATCGCGCCTTGCTACTATCAAACGAACTCTCAGCCCAGCCTGCCGGAGGCAGCATGTTCAGTGGACTTTGCGCATTTCCTTTGACACCTTTGCATCAGCAAGTTTTTGATGAAAAGGCATTTATTCGTATTCTCGCCCGTCTTACCGATGCCGGAGTCGACTCTCTGGGCATCTTAGGTTCAACCGGTAGCTACGCTTATCTCAGCCGTGAGCAGCGCAGACGAGTGGTGCAGGTGGCGAAGGCGCATGCGGGGTCGATCCCGATGATGGTCGGCGTCGGCGCCATTGCGACTAACGAGGTGCTACGCCTGGTGGAGGATGCTCAGGAGGCAGGGGCGGATGCGTTATTACTGCCGATGATGTCCTATCAGCCGCTTTCCGCGGAGGAGATCTTTGCCTTTTACGAAGAAGTTTGCCGGCATGTCTCGGTGCCGGTTTGCCTGTATGACAATCCCCGCACTACCCACGTAATGCTGGCGGATGAGCTGCAGGGGCGCATCGCCGCCTTGCCGGCCATTGCCTCGATTAAAATTCCCGGCCTGCCCGCGCCACAGGCGAGCGAACGTGTAGCGGCCCTGCGTCAGCATCTTCCCTCTCGCGTTACGCTTGGCGTTAGCGGCGATGCGTGCGCCACTGCCGGGTTGCAGGCCGGCTGCGAAGCCTGGTATTCGGTCTGCGGCGGACTCTTTCCCCGCTTCTCACTGGCGCTGGTAAGAGCGATACGTAGCGGCGATGTGGCGCAGACTGCGGCACTGAATGAGCAGCTGGCCCCCTTATGGCGATGCTTTGATCGCTATGGTGGTAGCCTGCGAGTGATAGCCAGCGCCGCAGCGATGCTCGGACTCTGCGATCCAGACTCGCTTCCCCGTCCTTTGCTTTCGTTAGGGGAGGAGGCCTGTCGTGAGGTGGCGTCGGCGCTGCGCGGCCTGGCCTGATCGCTTACCGTTGATACCGGCGCAATAGGTATCGCCGGGTGGCTTTCTGTCGGCAATTCGGCTACTGTAGGCCCGATTTTTACCATGCGAGCCTGTGAATGAATACCGGACCTTTGAACGAAAACGAACTGGAATGGCTGGATGACACTCTGGCGAAATACGCCGCCGAAGGCGCCATTCTGGATGTCTCTGAACTGGATGGCCTGTTGACGGCGATCCTCTCTGCGCCGACCGACATCGAACCCGCTCAGTGGCTGCTGGCGATTTGGGGCGGGGCGGATAATGTCCCGCGCTGGGCCAACGATCGCGAGCGCGATCGCTTTGTCAATCTGACGCTGCAGCATATGAGCGATATCGCCGAACGGCTGGAGTCTTATCCCGATCAGTTCGAACCGCTGTTCGGCACCCGCGAAGCGGAAGGTCAGGAGCTGACCATAGTTGAGGAGTGGTGCTTTGGCTATCTGCGCGGCGTGGCGCTGAGCGACTGGTCGACGTTGCCCGCTGAACTCCAGCCGGAGCTGGACGCTATCGCGCTCCACGGCAGCGAAGAACAGTTTAGCGCGCTGGATAATCTGACGGCGGATGAATTTATCGCCAGCATCGAGCGTATCACGCCGGCGGCGCTGGCGCTTTACCAGTACTGGATAGCGAATCCGCAGCCGGTGGAGGCCCCGCAGCCAATAAGAAATGAAGCGAAAGTCGGACGCAACGATCCCTGCCCATGCGGCAGCGGTAAAAAGTATAAGCAGTGTTGCTTAGCGAAATGAACAAGGGGCCAGCAGGCCCCTTTTTTATCCCACCGCGGGCAACAACCCGGCAGCGATGCTGAACTGAATAGCCACGATGCCGATCCCGCACAGCAGAACCAGCCATAGCGTCGGTGCGCCGCCGGCGACCCGCCAGGTAGCCTGCGGATGCTCTCGGCGACTCTTCATGACCAGCAGGGCCGGCATTATCAGCGCCAGCACGGCTAATGCCACCCCGGCGTAGCCGAGGGCCATGACGAAACCGCGGGGATAGAACAGGGCGAACGCCAGCGGCGGCAGGAAGGTGATTATCCCGCTCTGCAGACGCCCGCCGACGCTGTTTTTACGCTGAAACATATCCGCCAGATAATCAAACAGGCCGAGCGAGACGCCGAGGAATGACGTCGCCAGCGCAAGGTCGGCAAACAGGTGAACGGCCAGCTCCACATGCGGTGACGCCACCACTTCGCGGATCGCCTCCAGCAGGCCGTTCAGACCAGCGTTATTTGCCAGCATGGCGGTAAAGGCCGGGGCGTCGATACTGCCCAGCGTCGCCAGCTGCCAGAAAATATAGGCCACCAGAGGAATAAAGCTGCCGATGATAAATACCCGGCGCAATTTGCGAATATCCCCCCCCAGATAGCTGACGATGCTCGGGACGCTGCCGTGAAAACCAAAGGAGGTGAAAATCACCGGAATGGCCGAGAGGGCCAGGCCTTGCTCAACCGGCAGCGTCAGCAGGTTCACCTGATGAATGTGCGGCATCAGCAGGGCCAGCATAATCACCAGGAAGACGATTTTGGCGCTAAACAGGAAGCGATTGAACAGATCCACCAGCGCGGTGCCAATGCACACTACCGCCCCGCCGAGGAGGGTGAAGATCAGTACGCCTGCGGCCGGCGGTAGCTGCCAGTCCAGCCACTGGTTGAGGCTGGAAGCGAGTAATTCACCGGCGCCACTGATATAGGCTGCCGTGAGGGCGTACAGCAGAAACAGCATGCAGAATCCGGTAACCCACTGCCCATAACGGCCCAGATAGCGCGCCGCCAGAGAACCGAGCCCCATATCGGCAGGGACATGCTGGTAGACTTCCAGCAGCAAAAGGGCGGTATAGCACATCAATGCCCACAGGGTGAAAAGTAAACCCAACGTGACGGTAAAGCCGACGCCTGCGGCGGCCAATGGCATTGCCAACATTCCTGCACCGATGGTGGTGCCAGCTACGATTAAAATACTGCCCAGAGTGCGGTTTTTCACGCTTTTCGCTATCCCTACAGCAAGTAACAATAAATTATGCCGCGCAGAGTAGGGGATATTACGGCTTTCGTCAAATCGGGATTACAAGTTGTGTAATGAAATGTTTACATAATAAGAGGGCGAAAGCCTGCGCTGGCGCAAGGCGCGGGTTGACGGTCTGGCCTAAGCTGGCGGTTTTTGCAGGAGGGGTTATGTCTTCTATTCATGGTCATGAAGTTTTACAGATGATGCTCGCCTCGGGTGAGTCCTGGACGGTCGCCTCGCTGGAGGCCGCCATTCGCCGCCGCTTTGGCGAAGAGGCGCGGTTTCACACCTGTTCAGCAGAGAATCTAAGCGCCGCACAGCTGGTGGCGTTTTTAGAGAAAAAAGGCAAATTTATTGCCAGAGAGGAAGGTTTTACTACCGCAGAAAATAAGATCTGCCGACATTAAGGGGGCCGCGACACGGACTGTCGCGGCGCGGGGGATTAATTCTGCGCGTCGAGGGTAGCCAGCTCTTTATCGATAAAGTACAGACCTTCGCCGCTTTTTCCAGCGAGGGTCAGTTTATCGATCACCGATTTAAATAATTTCTCTTCTTCATGCTGTTCAGCAACATACCACTGCAGGAAATTAAAGGTCGGGTAATCCTGGCTGGTCATGGCCGCGTGCGCCAGTTCATTTATTTTTTGCGTGATCAGCTGCTCATGCTCGTAGGTCTGGCGGAACAGCTCGTCGAGTGAGGCATATTCGGCAAACGGGGAGGCGATAGCGTTGATCCGCGGCAGGCTGCCGGTGTCGGTTAGATAGTCGAACAGGCGCTGCATATGGGTCATCTCTTCCTGAGCATGGCGACGCAGGAAGGCCGCGGCGCCTTCAAAACTGTGGTAACTGCACCAGGCGCTCATCTGCTGATAAAGAAGAGAAGAATAGAGTTCAAGATTCATCTGTTCATTCAGTTTGTCAATCATGTCCGTTTTCAGCATCGTTGCACTCCTGGAATTAAATAATAGATGTTATTGGCTGCCACTATAATTTGTTATTTAATTATTTGCAAAAAGTAAATTTAAAAATGTTTTATTTAAAATGCTAATGGGAATAACACGCATTGGCAGTTTAATAATAAATGAGAATGCTTTTAATTTATTATTCATTATTGCCTGGGCGGTCAGGACTTTGTCGCCGGCGGGTGGTAAGGGAGGACGAAGCGGATTCGCCAGCATGCAGAGGGCTGAGGTCAACAGACAGGGGGAGCCTGCGAAAGTGTGAAGCACTGCGTAAATTTTAAAACAACTTTTCATAAAATTTGAAAGTTTGTTTTCAAGGTAGTAAAGTGCAGTCAACGTCAATGACATTCTGCGGGCAGGCCCGCACAGCATTCAGGAGAATAACCATGAAGATTGCACTGATGATGGAGAACAGCCAGGCGAACAAAAACGCCATCATCCTCAAGGAGCTTAACGCGGTTGCCGACGAAAAAGGATTCCCGGTCTATAACGTCGGCATGAGCGATGAGAACGATCATCATCTGACCTACATCCATCTTGGGATCATGGCCAGTATTCTGCTGAATTCGAAAGCAGTTGACTTCGTGGTCACCGGCTGCGGTACCGGTCAGGGGGCGCTGATGTCGCTGAACATCCATCCGGGCGTGGTCTGCGGCTACTGTATCGATCCGGCGGATGCGTTCCTGTTTGCCCAGATCAACAACGGTAATGCGCTGTCGCTGCCGTTTGCCAAAGGCTTCGGCTGGGGCGCCGAACTGAATGTGCGGTTTATCTTTGAAAAAGCCTTTACCGGCCGCAACGGCGAAGGCTATCCGCCGGAGCGCAAAGAACCGCAGGTGCGCAATGCCGGGATCCTCAACCAGGTCAAAGCGGCAGTAGTAAAAGAGAACTACCTCGATACCCTGCGCGCCATCGATCCGCAGCTGGTGAAAACCGCAGTCTCCGGCCCACGCTTCCAGCAGTGCTTCTTCGAAAACTGCCAGGATAAAGCAATCGAAGACTTTGTTCGCCAGATCGTCGCTTAACCGTCATCAGGGCCAGCGCCGCTGGCCCTTCCGTCGTTTATTTTTTCTTCTATTTCTTCTTCTCCGACACGCTGCTGCCGGCCGTTTTGGCCAGATGCAGGCTGTCGATCATCCCTACCAGACATATCAAGGCGATAAACACAAACGACAGGCGGAAGCTGATCCCCGGTAGTTCAGTAAGATGCAGCCAGTCGCCGACCTGCTCGCCCAGGCGAATGCCAATCGCCCCGAGCGTGATCCCCAGCCCTACCGCCAGCTGCGACGCGGTACTGAACAGCGTATTAGCATCACTCATCTGCGCGGCGGGGACATCGGCGAAGGCCAGCGTGCTTACACCGGTAAACTGGATTGAGCGAAACACACCGCCGAGATAAAGGATCAGCATGATGGCCCAGACCGGCGTCTGCGGCGTAAGCAGCGCGCAAGCCAGCAGCGAACAGACGTTCAACGCGCCATTGATCAGCAGTAGCCGACGAAAGCCCAGCCAGCGAATGAGCGGTGTGGTGGCGGGTTTAATGGTTAAATTACCGACAAACACCGCCAGCACCAGCAGGCCGGAATGAAAAGGATCCATACCGAATCCCACCTGGAACAGCAGGGGGAGCAGAAAAGGCACCGCGCTGATGGAGGCCCGGAACAACGAGCCGCCGTACATTGTCACCCGGAACGTCGGCACCTGCAGGGCGTCGAGACGAACCATAGGCGCCGCCGCCCGGCGGAAATGACGAATGGAATATAACAGACAGCCGAAGCCAAGCGCGGCGAGAGCCAGCGTCGGCCAGATCTGCGGCTGGCGATCGCCGAGCCGCTCCATCGCGGTTACCAGACTGACCATCGCGACCGAGGTAGTGATAAATCCGCTGAGATCGAAGGAGCGCCGTTCCGTTTCGCGAATATCAGGGATAATGCGCAGCGAAAGGATGATGGCGGCAAGGCCCAGCGGGACATTGATAAAGAAGATCCAGTGCCAGCTGGCGTAGCGGGTTATAAAGCCGCCCAAAGGCGGGCCGATAATGGGGGCCACCAGCGCTGGCCAGGTCAAGGTGGCGATGGCCTTGATCAGCTGGTGTTTCGGCGTGGTGCGTAGCACCGCCAGGCGACCAACGGGGACCATCAGCGCGCCGCCGACTCCCTGAAGGATACGCATGGCGACAAAGATATGCACCTCGGTGGAGAGGCCGCAGAAGACCGAGGCAAGGGTAAAGATCGCCAGGGCGAGAGTAAAAATAGCCCGGGCGCCGAAGCGATCGGCGATCCAGCCGCTGGCCGGGATCAGGACCGCAAGGGTAATCAGATAGGCGCTGATGCCGATATTCAGTTCGACCGCGGTGACGCCAAAATCCCTCGCCATATCGGGCAGGGCGGTGGCGATCACCGTCCCGTCGAGAAACTCCATAAAAAAGGCACCTGCCACCAGCAGCGCCGGCGCTGAAAAAGCACGTTCATCGCGGGAAGAGATCGCGGTATTCATGTTGTCACTGCCATCAAGAGTGTGATCCTGTGCAAAGCGGCAGGAGACGACCCGCCAGCCAGTAGGGTAGATAAAAAAACCTGCGACGGCAGGTTTTATTATCGTTAACGATTTAGGGTACTATTACGCTCCTGAAAAAAGGAGTAATTAATGTCTCAACATCTTACCGAACACGACGAGCTGGTTTCCGATGTGGTTGCCTGCCAGCTGGTTATCAAACAGATCCTCGATGTCATTGACGTCATTGCGCCGGTGGAAGTGCGTGAAAAAATGACCACTCAGCTGAAAGCTATCGACTTCGCCAGCCATCCGGCCTCTGCCGATCCGGTGACCCTTCGCGCGGTGCAAAAAGCGATCGCGTTGATTGAGCTGAAGTTTACTCCACAGGAAGAAACGCATTAATACCAGGCCTCGCCGGATACCGGCGGGGCCTTCTTCTTTAATGGGAAACGACGGTCTGCGCAGGCGCAGGGGCAGCATCTTTGAACAATTTGCTGTTGCCCCAGCACTCTTCGTAGCGATGGCCGACCAGATCCTCCACGATAACCCGCACGTCCGGCGCAATATCGCTAATTTTGCCGCCCGCTTTTATCCGCGCGACTTCCTGCAGCACCACCAGATGGGCCTTCCGGTCCAGCTTCATCTGCTTGCTGAAGACGATGGCGGCCAGGGCTAATGCGATCACCCCGACGCAGAATACCACTGCGATAGCGGTCACCGCGCTTTCCGGTTGGCTGTGCGCTTTTGACTGGAAACCGTAGAAGCTCAGGATCGCCCCCATCGAGAACACCACAATCGAGCGCAGAATTTTTCCTGAGAAGGTCATGGCGCCGGCATAGATCCCTTCCCGCCGGCGTCCGGTGTAGATCTCATCGACATCGGCCAGGAAGGTGTAAACGGTCCAGGGTATATAGTAAACCCCGCCGGTACCCAGGCCGAACAGCACGGTAATGCCGAACATCAGCACTGTCGCCAGGCCGGACGGTAGATGGAAAAACCACAGCGAGGTATACAGCAGAACCGCGAAAATCACGATCCCCAGCGCCAGGATATAGGGTTTGCTGAAGCCCTTTTTCACGCACAGGCCGATAAACAGCGCCGTAGAGATCAGCTGCAGAATCGAGTTCAGGCTGTTCAGCCCGGCCACCATCGCTGGATCGTGTTGTAGAACGAAGATCACGAAATAGGTGAAGATGGAGGCAAACAGCCATTCCGCGCCAAAGCCGCACAGGTACATACCAAGATGTTTGCGGAATACGCGTAGATAAAAAGTCGAACGCATATCTTTCGCCAGCGACAGCAGGGTGCTCAGCAGTCCTTTTTTCGCGCTGGTTTCCACCTCTTCCCCGCGCTCACGCTCCCAGCTGCACAACCACAGGCAGGAAATAGCGACGATCAGGATCGCGCCATAGGTCAGACCGGTGAGGAAGAAAGGGGTGGCAGAATCTTTGCCATACAGCAGAATGAACTGGCCGGGAATAAACGCCGCGAGGAAGTTGGCCAGCTTACCAAAGATAGCTTTATAGCCGGTCAGTTTTGAACGCAGTGAGAAATCATCGGTCATCTCTGTCGCCAGCGTTTCATAAGGCACCATGATAGAGGTGTAGATGATCTCAAACACCACATAGGTGCTAAGGTAGTACCAGAAACTCAGGCCTTCCACCCACAGCAGCGGGTAGAACATCATCAGCGGAATACCGATTAGCAGAAAGAAACGCCGGCGGCCGAAGCGCTTGCCCAAACGCGTTTTGCCAAAATTATCCGTCAGATAGCCCATCAGCGGGTTGCTGATAGCGTCAATGATGCTGGCGACGGAGAAGATAAATGAGGCCTCGATCAGCGTCAGGCCGCAAAAGGTCGTATAAAAATAGAGTAGCCATGCGCCGCTTATCGCCAGTGCGCCGCTCCCTAACAGATTTCCGCCGCCGTAGGCTAACTGATGGCGTAACAAGATCGGTCTTCCCTGCAGCCCTTCAGAGGCTGAAGCCGTGTATCTAGCCATAAAAAATAAACCTCGTGTTTTATATTTTTGAAACACTGTTTTTATATTTATTTATGGTTCGTCAAAAAGTGACCGCGCTCACTAATCCCCCTTATGGGGTAACGGTGATGAGGGAATGGGATCGAGTTAAAACTTTTTTATTCTTGAAAGGAATAATAGGGGAGAAAAAATAGACGTAATGGATTAATAAACCGGGCGGGGCAGCGCAGACGCGCTCCCCCTGGCAGAGCGATAAAGGCTTGATTAATGCGCTTTCTGCGCTTCTCCAACGATAGCCATCAGACGCCGATCGGTCTGCTCCATCCCGAGACCGGCTTTATCGGCATTACGAATTTCCTCAAGCACGCTTTGCAATAGCAGGCCATCCTGCTGCTGCTCTTCCGCCAACAGCGTGAGAAACCGCCAGGTACTGTCATCGCTTTGCGCTTTGGCTTCCTGAGCGAGACCGCTCAGCAGACGACTGCGCTGTTGGTAATCGCTCAGGGTTTGGGTAAACAGATCTTCCAGCGAGGTGCACTCAGGGTTACAGGCGTGGTCGGGATTGACGATCGGCCAGCTGCCGGCTTTTTTCAGGTAGTCAAATACGCGCATGGTGAGGGTGATGCTGCTTTGCGCGCGGGTGCGCAGAAACGTCGCGGCGCCGTCGAAGCGATGCCGGGCGCACCACTCACTTAAGTTTAGGTAAACGTTAGAGGCGTGAAACTCAAGATTCATTTGGGTGTTTAGCTTTTGTGCCATTCCTGGAACTGCCATAAAAAATATCCTTATTAACCGGGAAGGGGTTACTGGTGCGCGTCAGCGGATCCTGCGGATAACTACAAGATAAAATAGTGACACGCGGCACTGTTGCAGAATAATAAAACTCTACACATTCCGTATGAGTCGGGTATTTTTTCCATTTGCCGACAATTTAAGAATACTCGCTCAACGAAATTAAGAAAACTCTCAAGCGCGGTAATTTACGTTTTGTTACACCATTATTTGTGCAAACTACCAGGGCTGAGATTGTGCGCCGTTGGCAGGGGCTCGCTGGTTTCAGATTGGTTATAAGATATAAGTATTTGACTACGAGATTCGTCGTAGAAGAGAACGGAATAAGTTATTTAATTAGTAATGTTTCAGGTTGATGATCATTATTTTTATTTTTTGTTGCAGGCGCTTTTATCAAGAGGAATATATTTTTTCTATTCGGAATAAATTACGCCAAAGATCCGTTTTTTCGCGATATTAAGCGGGCCATGTGGCTCAGCGGTGCGAGGTGGGTTGCCATTTGAGTGGCGCACAGGCGATCGCCCGTAGCAGCGCCGTCAATCGCTGATGATAACAGTGCTGTAACCCTCCGTTAAACATCCTCTGACAACACAAGGATAAGCCTGCTGATGGTATAGATGATCCTGCTATGCCCCGGTAAAATTGTATGACAATTGTGTCATTTTTTATGTCATTTTTTGCTAAATGTATGTACGCAATTACTGTAATTCCGCGATGTGATAATGCTCTCGTATGGAGAAATAATTTCCGGGTATTACTACTCTAACAACGGCAGTGGGGAATGCGATTTTTCTAATGCCTTGTTTTGATGCCGATTAAATTGTTAATTCCGATTTTTCCCTACATGAAAGCGAATTAAAGCTGGAGTTTACCATGCACAAATTTACTAAAGCGCTGGCGGCCATTGGTCTCGCTGCGGTTATGTCACAATCAGCTATGGCGGAAAATCTTAAACTAGGTTTTCTGGTGAAACAGCCGGAAGAGCCATGGTTTCAGACTGAGTGGAAATTTGCTGATAAAGCAGGAAAAGATTTAGGCTTTGACGTTATTAAAATTGCGGTTCCGGATGGGGAGAAAACTCTGAATGCCATTGACAGCCTGGCGGCCAGCGGCGCGAAGGGCTTTGTCATTTGTACCCCCGATCCCAAGCTCGGGTCGGCGATTGTCGCCAAAGCGCGTGGCTATGACATGAAGGTGATTACCGTCGATGACCAGTTCGTCAATGCGAAGGGCAAACCGATGGAGAGCGTACCGCTGGTGATGATGGCGGCGAGCGAAATTGGCGCCCGTCAGGGGCAGGAACTCTATAAAGAGATGCAAAAGCGCGGCTGGGATGTCAAAGACACCGCCGTAATGGCGATCACCGCCGATGAGCTGGATACCGCGCGCCGTCGCACCACCGGCTCCATCGATGCCCTGAAGGCGGCCGGCTTCCCGGACGCGCAAATCTACCGCGTGCCGACAAAATCCAACGATATCCCGGGAGCGTTCGACGCCGGTAACTCGATGCTGGTCCAACATCCGCAGGTTAAACACTGGCTGATCGTCGGGATGAACGACAACACCGTCCTCGGCGGCGTGCGCGCGACCGAAGGTCAGGGCTTTAAAGCTCCCGATGTGATTGGCATCGGCATCAACGGCGTGGATGCCGTCAACGAACTGTCGAAGGCGCAGCCGACCGGCTTCTATGGTTCTCTGCTGCCAAGCCCGGATATCCACGGCTACAAAACCAGCGAAATGCTCTACAACTGGGTCACCAAGGGCGTCGAGCCGCCGAAGTTCACGGCGGTGACCGATGTGGTGTTGATTACCCGCGATAACTTCAAAGAAGAGCTGGCGAAAAAAGGGCTGTAACAGCCTGATTAAACTGGCCCCCGCCGCGGCGCGGGGGCTGAGTGCAGAAGAGCGGAGTCGTTATGCAACAGTCTACCCCTTATCTCTCATTTCGCGGCATCACCATGACGTTCCCTGGCGTAAAGGCCTTGTCCGATATCAGTTTTGACTGCTACCCAGGACAGATCCACGCGCTGATGGGCGAAAATGGCGCAGGCAAATCGACGCTGTTGAAAATTCTCAGCGGCAACTATATCCCGACCGCGGGCCATCTGCAGATCGGCGGCCAGCAGATGGCATTCGCCAATACCATGGAGGCGCTGAACGCCGGCGTGGCAATTATCTACCAGGAGCTGCATCTGATCCCGGAGATGACCGTCGCCGAAAATATCTATCTCGGTCAGCTGCCGCACAGAGGCGGCATCGTCAATCGCTCGCTGCTCAACTATGAGGCCCGCCTGCAGCTGGAGCATCTGGGTCTGGATATCGACCCGGAGACGCCGCTGAAATATCTCTCCATTGGTCAATGGCAGATGGTGGAGATTGCCAAAGCGCTGGCGCGTAACGCCAAGATTATCGCGTTCGATGAGCCGACCAGCTCGCTCTCCGCCAGAGAGATCGACAACCTGTTTCGCGTCATCCGCGAGTTGCGTGAGGAGGGAAGGGTCATCATCTATGTTTCACACCGGATGGAAGAGATTTTTGCCCTCAGCGATGCCATCACCGTCTTTAAAGATGGCCGCTACGTTTGCACCTTTGACGATATGCCGAGCGTCAGCCACGACGCCCTGGTCCAGGCGATGGTAGGCCGCAATCTGGGCGATATTTATGGCTGGAAGCCTCGCCCCTATGGCGAGGAGCGGCTGCGTCTGGATGAGGTCAAAGCGCCGGGCGTGCGCACGCCGGTTAGTCTCTCGGTGCGCAGCGGTGAAATTGTCGGTTTGTTCGGACTGGTGGGTGCCGGGCGCAGCGAACTAATGAAAGGCCTGTTTGGCGGCACGCAGATAACCGGCGGTCAGGTGTATATCGATGGCCAGCCCGTCTCCATTCGCAAACCGGCCCAGGCCATCCAGGCCGGGATGATGCTGTGCCCGGAGGATCGTAAAGCGGAGGGGATTATTCCGGTGCATTCCGTGCGCGATAACATCAATATCAGCGCCCGGCGCAAGCATATTCACGCTGGCTGCCTGATCAACAACGCCTGGGAGGCGGACAACGCCGATCAACATATCCAGTCGCTGAATATTAAAACGCCGGGCCCGGAACAGCTGATTATGAACCTGTCGGGCGGCAACCAGCAGAAAGCGATCCTTGGCCGCTGGCTGTCGGAAGAGATGAAGGTGATCCTGCTTGATGAGCCAACCCGCGGCATCGACGTCGGCGCCAAACATGAAATTTACAATGTGATCTATGGCCTCGCCGCCTCCGGTGTCGCCGTGGTGTTTGCCTCCAGCGACCTGCCGGAAGTGCTGGGCGTCGCTGACCGCATCGTGGTGATGCGCGAAGGACAAATCGCCGGCGAACTGCTGCATGAAGAAGCCAATGAACAGCAGGCGTTAAGCCTTGCGATGCCAACAGTGAGCCAGGCTGTCGCCTGAGTAAGGAGTAAATGATGTCATCAGTGACTACGTCCGGGGCTACCCGCTCAACCTTTAGCTTTGCCCGCATCTGGGATCAGTTTGGCATGCTGGTGGTGTTTGCGGTGCTGTTTATCGGCTGTGTGATTTTTGTGCCCAACTTTGCTTCATTCGTCAATATGAAAGGGCTGGGGCTGGCGATCTCGATGTCCGGGATGGTGGCCTGCGGCATGCTGTTTTGCCTGGCCTCCGGCGATTTTGACCTGTCGGTGGCGTCGGTTATCGCCTGCGCCGGGGTCACCACCGCGGTGGTGATTAATCTCAGCGAAAGCCTGTGGCTGGGGATCGCCGCAGGCCTGTTGCTGGGGGCGCTTAGTGGCCTGGTTAACGGCTTTGTCATTGCGCGCCTTAAGATCAACGCGCTGATCACCACGCTGGCCACCATGCAGATTGTCCGCGGCCTGGCCTATATTATCTCCGACGGCAAAGCGGTGGGGATCGAAGATGAACGTTTCTTCACCCTCGGCTATGCCAATTGGTTTGGTTTGCCGGCGCCGATCTGGCTGACCGTCGCCTGCCTGGTGGTTTTCGGATTATTACTAAACAAAACCACCTTTGGCCGTAATACGCTGGCTATTGGCGGCAATGAAGAGGCGGCGCGCCTGGCCGGCGTCCCGGTGGTGCGCACCAAGATTATTATCTTTGTGCTCTCCGGTCTGGTATCGGCCGCAGCGGGGATCATTCTGGCGTCGCGCATGACCAGCGGCCAGCCGATGACCTCGATTGGCTATGAGCTGATTGTTATTTCGGCCTGCGTGCTGGGCGGGGTGTCGCTGAAGGGCGGGATCGGCAAGATCTCCTACGTGGTGGCCGGGATCCTGATCCTCGGAACCGTGGAAAATGCGATGAACCTGCTGAATATCTCGCCATTCTCACAATACGTCGTGCGCGGGGTGATCCTGCTGGCGGCGGTGATCTTCGACCGCTACAAACAAAAAGCCAAACGTGCGGCCTGAATTTTAACCCAACTTTTTAGTTTACAGAGTAATTGCCGCCAGCGCCCGTTTCGCTGGCGGTAACTATCAAAAATGGCGAGGTTGGTCACACTGTCTATACTTACATGGCTCACATATAATTAACAACCAGCTTCGGCTGGCCATGATAAGGAGGAAACAGGGTGGATAACCAGATATCTGTACCGCCTGCGCTAACCGGAAACTACGCTTTTTTCTTTGACCTCGACGGTACTCTTGCCGATATCCAGCCGCACCCCGATCAGGTGGTAATACCCGACAGCACGCTGCAGGCGCTCAATGCGCTGGCCCAGCAGCAGGGGGGCGCGGTGGCATTGATTTCAGGGCGCTCAATGGCTGAACTTGACGCGCTAACCCATCCCTGGCGGCTACCGCTGGCCGGCGTTCACGGGGCCGAGCGCCGTGATATCAATGGTAAAACCTACATCGTCTCTCTGCCGACAGCGCTGCGCGATGAGATCGCGGCTGAGCTGACGTCGGCGCTGGAAGCGCTCCCGGGATGTGAGCTGGAGAGTAAAGAGATGGCTTTCGCGCTCCACTATCGCCAGGCCCCGCAGCAGCAGAGCGCCGTGCTGGAGCTGGCGCAGCGGATTGTTCAGCGCTATCCGCTGCTGGCGTTACAGCTTGGCAAGTGCGTGGTGGAGATTAAACCCCGCGGCGTCAACAAAGGGGAGGCGATTACCGCGTTCATGCAGGAGGCGCCATTCGCCGGCCGCGAACCGGTTTTTGTCGGCGATGATTTGACCGACGAGGCGGGATTCAGCGTCGTTAATCAACTGCAGGGAATGTCGGTAAAAGTTGGCGCCGGGGAAACTCAGGCGCATTGGCGGTTGGCGGATGCCGCCGCTGTAAGGACGTGGTTGCAACATCTGGCGTATGACGCGCAAACCGAAAGGAGGGATGACCATGAGTCGTTTAGTCGTAGTCTCTAACCGTATCGCCTTACCGGACGATAAAAAATCGAGCGCTGGCGGTCTGGCCGTCGGCATCCTGGGGGCACTGAGAGCGGCGGGGGGTCTGTGGTTTGGCTGGAGCGGCGAGATTGGCGATGACCAGCAGCCGCTCAAGCAGGTCTCCCGCGGGAATATTTCATGGGCGTCGTTCAACCTTAATGAACGGGACCATGATGAATACTACAACCAGTTCTCTAACGCCGTGCTGTGGCCGGCTTTCCACTATCGCCTTGATCTGGTCAGCTTTCAGCGCGAAGCCTGGGAGGGATATCTGCGGGTTAACGCCATGCTGGCGGACAAGCTTCTGCCGCTGATTGAGCCAGACGATACGCTGTGGATCCATGATTACCATCTTCTGCCCTTCGCCAGCGAGCTGCGCAAGCGCGGGGTGAACAATCGCATCGGGTTTTTCTTACATATTCCGTTCCCGACGCCGGAGATTTTTAACGCTCTGCCGCCGCACGCTGAGCTGCTGGAGCAACTGTGCGATTACGATCTGCTGGGCTTCCAGACCGAAAGCGACAGAACCGCTTTTCTCGACAGCATTGCTATGCAGACTCGCCTATCCGACCTCGGCGATAAACGCTATCAGGCATGGGGTAAGGCGTTCAGTACCGAGGTTTATCCGATAGGGATCGATCCGGACGAAATTACGCGCAACGCTAAAGGTCCGCTGCCGCCGAAGCTGGCCCAGCTGAAGAACGAGCTGAAAAATGTGAAGAATATCTTCTCCGTGGAGCGTCTTGACTATTCGAAAGGGTTGCCGGAGCGATTCCTCGCCTACGAGACGCTGCTCGAGAAGTACCCTCAGCACCACGGCAAAATCCGTTATACCCAGATCGCGCCGACCTCCCGCGGCGATGTGCAGGCCTATCAGGATATCCGCCACCAGCTGGAAACCGCAGCCGGACGCATCAACGGACAGTTTGGTCAGCTTGGCTGGACACCGCTCTACTATCTGAACCAGCATTTTGATCGTAAGCTGCTGATGAAGGTCTTCCGCTACTCTGACGTCGGGCTGGTGACTCCGCTACGCGATGGTATGAACCTTGTGGCGAAGGAGTACGTCGCGGCGCAGGATCCGGATAACCCTGGCGTACTGGTCCTGTCGCAGTTTGCCGGGGCGGCGCAGGAGCTGACCAGCGCCCTGATCGTCAATCCTTACGATCGCGACGAGGTTGCCGCCGCGCTGGATCGCGCGCTCAGCATGCCGCTGGCGGAACGTATCGCCCGTCATTCAGCGATGCTGGACGTGATCAGAGAAAATGATATTCATAACTGGCAGGCGCGCTTTGTCGAGGATCTGCAGCATATTTCACCGCGCAGCGAGGAGAGCCGTCTGCGGGGGAAGATAGCCACCTTCCCTAAACTGGCCTAGTTCAGGAAAAGGGCTAACCGGCGTTAGCCCTTTTCAAGGGAAACCAACAGGACATCAACGCCGCAGCTGCCGACGATACTTTTCGCCGAGCAGGTGGCGCGTGAGAAGAGGGAATGGTTGTGATTGCCGCAGATCACCAGATCAACACGGTGCGAGCGGCAGAAGTCCTTAATATGATGGCCTAGCTCGCCGCAGGCGATGGTCATTCTTTCTATTGGGTAGTCCGCGTGGCGAGCCAGCTCATTGAGAAACTCCCGCGTCTCTTCCTGCATCACTTCGCGCAGATTTTCCATCATCGGTGCGGCGAACTGGTTATACAGCTCCGGATCCGTAGCGAGAGTGATTAAGCTCACTTTCGCGTTAACGGGGCGGGCTATCGACACCGCTTTTTTAATTAATACCTGACTCTCCGGCGTTGGTGCGACGGCAACCAGCAGATGGGTATAAGGCATCTGGCCTCCTTGAGATACGCGGAATAACCCTTTCTTCCATTCTTTACTCCTGTTTCCCCGACTGCGCAAGGGCCGATCCCGGGATTTGCGAGCCTGTTCGTTAGTCGGCGACCTTCCAACCAGATCACATCAATGAACCTGTCTTTTGATTAAAAAGAAATGCTGTTTTATAAATGAGTGAAGTGGGGACGTCATCTCTTTGTCATTTTGCCACCGGCGACTGTTCCGTGGCAAAAGTACAAAGGTAACCTCCTTTCACAGCTTTTAGTGTAGCCAGGTACCCACTCCCTTCCGGTGGCAAATCCGGAACGATTGTCGGCGTTCTTTTAAAAAAAGACACAGGATCACGGCGATGAAAACACGAAAAATTGGACTGGCTAACTATCTGGCCTACGGCGCGGGCGATTTTCTCGGCGCCGGCACGACGGCGTTAACCGCCGCATGGCTGCTCTACTTTTACACGACCTTTTGCGGACTGACCCCGATTGAGGCCACGCTTATTTTTGCTGCCGCCCGCGTGCTGGACGCGGTGGTAAGCCCGCTGATGGGCTTTCTCACCGATAACTTTGGCACCACCTGGCTTGGTAAGCGCTTCGGCCGCAGAAAATTCTTTATTCTGCTCGGCATCCCCTGCGTATTCAGCTATTCAGCGATGTGGGTCGGCGAGATGGGCTTCTGGTACTACCTGGCGACCTATCTGCTGTTTGATATGGTCTATACCATGATTCTGGTGCCCTATGAGACGCTGGTGCCGGAGATGACCGATGACTTTAAACAGAAAACCAAATTCTCCGGCGCGCGCATTTCGATGGCGCAGATGTCGGCGATTTTAGCCTCCTTCCTGCCGGGGATCCTTCTCTCCTGGCTCGGCAAAGATAATGCCAGCTCGTTCTTCTATGCCAGTCTGGTGTTCTCGGTGCTGTGCGCGGTGATGCTGACTCTGGTCTGGTGTTTCACCTGGGAACGACCGCGGGAGGCGTGGTCGGAAGCGGCCCTGCGGGCGGAAGCGGAAAAACAAAACTTAACCCTTGCTCAGAGCCTCAATCGCCTGGTGATTGAGCTGAGTTCTACGCTGCGGATAAAAATTTTCCGCCAGCACCTCGGCATGTATCTGGGGGGCTATATCGCCCAGGACGTCTTCAATGCCGTGTTTACCTATTACGTGGTCTTTGTTCTGATGCAGGAAGCCGCCGTCGCCTCGAACCTGCTGGGGACGATGGCCATCTTCCAGTTTATTGCGGTAATCGCCATGATCCCGCTGTGCATTCGTTTTGGCCCCGCGCCGTCGTACCGCATGGTGGTGGTCTTGTTTGGCCTGAGCTCACTCTCCTACGCGCTGCTCTATTACGCCGGACTGAGCGACGTCTATTCCTTATTGCTGCTCATCTCTGCTGTCGCCGGACTGGGACGCGGCGGGATAAATTACGTACCGTGGAATACCTACACCTATATTGCCGACGTCGACGAAGCGATCACCGGCCAGCGCCGGGAGGGGATTTTTGCCGGCATCATGACCCTGACCCGCAAAGCCTCGCAGGCGGGGGCGGTGATGCTGGTGGGGATCATTATGCAGTTGTCGGGGTTTGTTTCCGGGCAAAAAATACAGCCTGAAGGGGTCAGCCATACCATTCTGCTGATCCTCAGCGTCGGCACTCTGGTGGTGTTAGCCTGCGGCTTCCTCGTCTCGCTGCGCTTCAAGCTCAACCTGCACACCCACAGCGTCCTGCGCAGCGAGACCCTCAGAATGCGCGAGCTCGGCTACGCTCAGTCGGAACAGACCAGTGCGGAACACCGCGCGGTGGTCGAGCTGCTGGCGGGGATGCCTTACGACTGTCTGTGGGGCAATAACAATATTGGCTATCTGAATCGTCATAAACCTGCTGCCCCGGCGCTCATTAAGGGCGGCGCTTTGAATTCGACATATACCCGAGGTTAACAACATGAAAGTTTGGCCGGTCAAACATAGCCCATTACTGCGTCAGCCTGAGCGTTTTATCGCCCGCAGCGAACTGCAGGCGCTGATCCGCAACGTGACACAAAACCTGGTGAATATTAAGGATGAGAGCGGGCAATTTTTACTACGCCTGGATGACGGGCGCGTGATCGATACCAAAGGCTGGGCCGGCTGGGAGTGGACCCACGGCGTTGGGCTGTACGGCATCTATCAGTATTACCAGCAAACCGGCGATATCGAGATGCGTGATATCATCGATCGCTGGTTTGCCGACCGCTTCGCCGAGGGAGCAACGACCAAAAACGTCAATACTATGGCCCCGTTTCTGACCCTGGCTTACCGCTTTGAAGAGACCGGCCGTATGGCGTATCTGCCGTGGCTGGAGAGCTGGGCGGAGTGGGCGATGCACGAGATGCCGCGCACCGAGCAGGGCGGTATGCAGCACATGACTCTGGCGGAGGAGAACCATCAGCAAATGTGGGATGACACGCTGATGATGACCGTGTTGCCGTTAGCCAAAATTGGCAAGCTGCTTAACCGCCCCCAGTATGTGGAGGAGGCAACCTACCAGTTCCTGCTCCATGTGCAGAACCTGATGGACCGGGAGACCGGGCTGTGGTTTCACGGCTGGAACTATGAGGGGCGGCATAACTTTGCCCGGGCGCGTTGGGCGCGGGGCAACAGCTGGCTCACCATGGTGATCCCGGATTTTCTGGAACTGGTGGATCTCCCCGAGGGGAATGCGGTACGGCGCTATCTGATTACAGTCCTCGACGCACAGATTGCCGCCTTAGCAGAATGCCAGGACGACAGCGGCCTGTGGCATACCTTGCTGGACGACCCGCACTCTTATCTTGAGGCCTCGGCGACCGCCGGCTTTGCCTACGGCATTCTCAAAGCGGTGCGCAAGCGTTACGTCGGGCAGCACTACGCCGGGGTGGCTGAAAAAGCGATTCGCGGGATTGTGCAGAATATTTCGCCGCAGGGGGAGCTGCTGCAGACCTCATTTGGCACCGGGATGGGGTCAGACCTCGACTTTTATCGCCAGATCCCGCTTACCTCGATGCCCTACGGTCAGGCGATGGCGATCCTTTGTCTGACGGAGTATCTACGCAAGTACTTCTGAGCAGGGCGCCCCGCTGGCGAGGCGCCGAATAAAACTAACCCGGCTTTCGCCGGGTTGCTTGTTACATACGCTCGACGGTTTCGATACCGAGGGTATCGAGACCCAGCTTGAGGGTTTTCGCCGTGAGCAGCGCCAGCTTCAGACGGCTGTTGCGGGTCTCTTCGCTTTCCGCGCTGAGGATCGGGCAGTGCTCGTAGAAGCCGGAGAACAGGCCCGCCAGATCGTAGAGGTAGGCGCACATCACGTGCGGCGTCCCTTCGCGAGCGACCACGGAGAGGGTCTCTTCAAACTGCAGCAGGCGCGCGGCCAGCTGAGCTTCGCGATCTTCGGCGATGACCACCGGCGCGTCGATCATCGCGTTTTCGTCGATGCCGGCTTTGCGGAACACGGAGAGCACGCGGGTATAGGCATACTGCATATACGGCGCGGTGTTGCCTTCGAACGCCAGCATATTATCCCAGTCGAAGACGTAGTCGGTGGTGCGGTTTTTCGACAGGTCGGCATATTTAACCGCGCCGATACCCACCACTTTCGCCAGATTTTCCAGCTCGTCAGCCGACATATCCGGGTTCTTCTCGGCCACCAGGCGACGGGCGCGCTCCAGCGCTTCGTCCAGCAGATCCGCCAGCTTCACGGTACCGCCGGCGCGGGTTTTAAACGGCTTGCCGTCTTTCCCCAGCATCATACCGAACATATGGTGCTCCAGCGGCACGGAGTCCGGCACGTAGCCTGCCTTGCGCACGATGGTCCACGCCTGCATCAGGTGCTGGTGCTGACGAGAGTCGATGTAGTAGAGCACGCGGTCGGCGTGCAGCGTTTCATAGCGATACTTCGCACAGGCGATATCGGTGGTGGTATAGAGATAGCCGCCATCCTTTTTCTGGATGATGACGCCCATCGGTTCGCCTTCCTTGTTTTTGTACTCATCAAGGAAGACCACGGTAGCGCCTTCGCTCTCAACCGCCAGCCCTTTGGCTTTCAGATCGGCGACGATCCCCGGCAGCATCGGGTTGTACAGGCTCTCACCCATCACGTCATCGCGGGTCAGGGTCACATTCAGGCGATCGTAGGTGATCTGGTTTTGCGACATGGTGATGTCGACCAGCTTACACCACATCTGCAGGAAGTACTCATCACCACCCTGCAGCTTAACCACGTAGCTGCGCGCGCGCTCGGCGAAGGCTTCGTCTTCGTCATAGTGCTTTTTCGCTTCGCGATAGAAACCTTCGAGGTCGGCCAGGGCCATTTCGCCGGCGTTTTCCTGCTGCTGTTTTTCCAGATACGCGATCAGCATCCCGAACTGGGTGCCCCAGTCGCCGACGTGGTTGGCGCGAATCACCTTATGACCCAGGAACTCCAGGGTACGGACTGAAGCATCGCCAATGATGGTCGAACGCAGATGGCCGACGTGCATCTCTTTCGCTACGTTGGGTGCCGAGTAGTCGACGACGATAGTCTGCGCCTGCGGTTTCGTGACGCCCAGGCGCTCAGACTGCAGCGCGCGGTTGACGTTGTCCGCCAGAAACGCGGGGTCGAGGAAAATATTGATAAAGCCCGGCCCGGCGATTTCAACCTTGTTGGCAATGCCGTTGAGGTCAAGATGAGACAGTACCTGCTCTGCAAGTTGTCGCGGCGCCATACCCAGCTTTTTGGCGACAGCCATCACGCCGTTGGCCTGATAGTCGCCGAACTGAACTTTTGCTGACTGGCGGACCTGGGGTTCGCAATCGGCAGGCGCGCCTGCCGCGATCAGGGCCTGGCTGACTTTTTCTGAGAGAAGAGCCTGAATATTCACCGGAATACCTTACGTGTAATGCGCCTGCCCCCGAGGGAGGCGGCGCCATAATGTGGACAAATTAGGGCGGGAGTATACTGCATTTGTCCCCGTCCGTCAGCATTGCGCGCGGCGCGCCGGCGTGCGCAATCCATCGCCGGTCAGTTGCCCATCAGCGGGGCGGCGGTTGGTCCGCAGGCCGAAACACGGTAAATTACCTTTTCATTACTGACGAGCATTATTGACGAGTAAACCCATGGCAAACTGGCAGCAAAATGAACAACTGGCCGATATTACGGCGGATCTCCCGCGATTTTCCGATGCGCTTGAGCGCTTCACTGCGCGACTGGGACTGGAGATCGCCGGGCTCGACGCCGACCATATCTCCCTGCGCTGTCATCAGAATACCACTGCGGAACGCTGGCGCCGCGGTCTGGAGCAGTGCGGCACCCTGCTGTCGGAGAATATGATCAACGGCCGGCCCATTTGCCTGTTCAAACTGGCGGAGCCGGTCTGCGTGGCGCACTGGCGCTTCCATATCGTTGAGCTGCCGTGGCCGGGTGAAAAGCGTTATCCCCATGAAGGCTGGGAGCATATCGAAATCGTCCTGCCCGGCGATCCGGCAACCTTAAATGCCCGCGCTCTGGCGCTGCTGGCCGATGACGGACTCAGCCAGCCGGGGATCGTGGTCAAAACCAGCTCGCCGAAAGGGGAGCATGAGCGCCTGCCGAATCCTACCCTGGCGGTGACCGACGGCAGCGTGACGGTCAAATTTCATCCGTGGTCTATTGAACAAATCGTCGCCAGCGAGCAAGCCGATACGTAACAGTGTGAAGCCGCGCGGCGTCTGCCGCGTGAAATTGTGACATGCTGCAAAGGTTGTCTGGATCAGGGAGAGAGGAATGGCGGTACTGGAAGTGTGTTGCTACAGCATGGCGTGCGCCCGGGAGGCTGAGCGCTGCGGCGCCGATCGTATTGAGCTCTGCGCCGCGCCGCAGGAAGGGGGATTAACCCCCTCTTATGGGGTGCTGGTCTCGGCCCGCGAGGCGATTACTCTCCCGGTGCATCCGATCGTTCGCCCGCGCGGCGGCGATTTCTGCTACACCGAGGAAGAGTTCGCCGCGATGCTTAACGATATTCGCATGGTGCGGGATCTGGGCTTTCCCGGGCTGGTGACCGGCGTGCTGGATGCTGATGGCCAGGTCGATATCCCGCGGATGAAAAAAATAATGGCCGCGGCGGGGCCGCTGGCGGTGACCTTTCATCGCGCGTTCGATCTGTGCGCTGACCCGCGTCAGGCCTGGAAAACGCTGGGTGAGCTGGGGGTCAAACGTATCCTGACTTCCGGTCAGCAATCCTCGGCGGAGAAAGGTATTTCATTAATTACGGAACTTATTGCCGCAGGGGATACTCCAATCATTATGGCCGGTGCGGGAGTCCGCGCCGCGAACCTGTCGCTGTTTCTGCAGGCGGGGGTGAAAGAGGTCCATAGCTCGGCTGGCCACTGGTTGCCGTCGGAAATGCGCTTTCGTCATCCGGGCGTTTCGATGTCAGCCGATCCCGATGCCGATGAATACAGACGCTACGCCGTGAATGGCGCAGCGGTGGCGGAGATGAAAAGGATTATCTCCGCCTGGAGAAGTTAAACGGTTTTTTGCTGCACATCATGTCGCCCAATATGATGATTGCCCGTACCAGGCCCCTGCCCATTAAACAGGGGCCTTTTTTTATCTCGCTTTTTTCGCCAGCGACTGCTGGGTTTCCGGTTTGGTGGCAATGATCACAGCTCGTAATGGCGCCGGATAGCCTTCCACCGTTTTGCGCTGATCCTGTGGGTCGAGGAAATCGGCCAGCGATTCGGTCGTCATCCATTCGGTGCGTCGCTGCTCCTCTGTCGAGGTGACGCAGGCGTCGACGATGCGCACGTCAATAAACCCGCACTTCTCCAGCCACATTTTCAGGGCCGCCGCCGAGGGGATAAAATAGACGTTGCGCATTTGCGCATAGCGGTCGCCCGGTACCAGCACCGTATTTTCATCTCCTTCAACCACCAGCGTCTCCAGCACCAGCTCGCCCCCTGGCGCCAGCTGATCTTTCAGCTGCCACAGATGGTCCAGCGGCGAGCGGCGGTGGTAGAGCACCCCCATCGAGAACACGGTGTCGAAGGCCTCCAGCGCCGGCAGCTGCTCGATGCCCAGCGGCAGCAAATGCGCCCGCTGGTCGTTACCGAGCAGCTTACGCACCGCTTCAAACTGGCACAGGAACAGCTGGGTGGGATCGATACCGACCGCCAGATGTGCGCCGGCGCCGATCATCCGCCACATGTGATAGCCGCTGCCGCAGCCCACGTCGAGGATAGTCCGGCCAGTGAGATCGGACAGGTGCGGCAGAACGCGCTCCCATTTCCAGTCGGATCGCCATTCGGTATCGATATTGATGCCGTACAGCGAATAAGGGCCTTTGCGCCACGGCATCAGGTTTTTAAGCAGATTTTCGATCCGCCGCTGATGGCCTTCGCTGAGCGGCGTTTCGCTCTCGGCGGTGACGCTGTGCAGAAGATCCAGACGCCAGGGCGTTAACTCCGGCAGAAATTCTACGGCGCGCTCCCATTCACGAAACTTGCCGTGCAGGGCATCGCGCTGCCAGGCGGCTACCTGGGCAGGCAGCGTCTCCAGCCAGTGAGACAGCGGGCTTTTGGCGATCAGCTGATAGAAGTTACTGAAGTCGATCATGCCTGCTCCCCGGCTTTAACAGCCACCAGCGAGCCAAAGTTAAAGCACTGGAACCACAGTTCGGCATGTTCAAACCCAGCCTGACGCAGGCGGGCTTTATGGGTTTCGACGGAGTCCGTCAGCATCACATTTTCCAGCATGCTGCGTTTCTGGCTGATCTCCAGTTCGCTGTAGCCGTTGGCGCGCTTAAAGTCATGATGCATATTGAACAACAGTTCGCCAACGTGGGCGTCTTCGAAGCTGAATTTTTCCGAGAGCACCAGCGCGCCGCCCGGATTCAGCCCCTGATAGACTTTATTGAGGATCGCCTGGCGATCGCCCGGCTCAAGGAACTGAATAGTAAAGTTCAGGATCACCAGCGAGGCGTTTTCAATGGTCACGTCGCGGATATCCCCTTCAATCACTTCGACCGGCGTCGGCGCTTTATAAGCGTCAATATGGCGACGGCAGCGCTCCACCATCGCGGGCGAGTTATCGATGGCGATAATGCGACAGTCCGGATGGCTAATATTGCGGCGCACGGAGAGGGTGGCGGCGCCCAGCGAACAGCCAAGATCGTAAACCTGAGTGTTGGGCTGAACGAAGCGCTCGGCCAGCATGCCGATCATCGAGATGATATTGGAGTAGCCGGGCACAGAACGCTGGATCATATCGGGGAAGACTTCAGCAACCCGTTCATCAAAGGTCCAGTCGCCGAGGCTGGCAATCGGCGCGGAAAAAAGCGTATCGCGGTGAGACATAACGTTAAACCCGAAAAAACGAAAACGGCGTATTGTGCGCTAACGGAGGGAGAAAACCAACTCCCAGGGCATATACCAAAGATTGGCCAGCACCATTAGCAACAACGCGCACCAGGTGGCGCTCATGCCGGAGCGGCGCCAGTAGTAGACGCGGTGATGAAAACCCCAGGAGTGCATCAGTCGCCCGACAATCAATAAAATCCCGCAAACGTGCACCATCCAGGTCTGAGCGCCGTTCATCTCCATAAATAACAGCAAAATGAGGCCAATCGGCACATATTCGACGGCATTGCCGTGAACGCGGATGGCAACCTGCAGCTCGCTAAAGCCGCCATCACCGTAGCCTACATGGTATTGGGTGCGCAGACGCACCACGTCAAATGAGAACTTCACTAACAATAACGCACCTAAAACGGCATACAGCGCGCTGACCATACGAAAACTCCCTTTAACTCTGGCAGATGGCTCCGGATATGATAGCAGGATATCAGAAAAGAGAAGATTGCTGCGGAATCGACGGCGCATTTCCTGCCGCCGGCAGGGCAGCGCGCAGGTCACCCCACAGGGTATCCACCAGCGCCGGGGCGAAAGCAATGTCCGGGGTATGCAGGAACAACCACGGGGTCCCCGACTGATGCCACTTCGCCAGGGTCTGAAGCCAGACGCGAAACAGTTCCCGGTTATGGACCATATCGTCACCGCCGATAAACCGCACCATTGGCTGTCGGGCGGTCATCACCGCATGTACCGGCACCTTCGGTTTCTTTTGTTGGGCATCGATCATCGCCGGACTGGTGGCCGCAGCGCTATGGACCGGGCGGCTGTCGAGGATCACGCGGTTGACTTTACGCTCGTGCAGCCCGCGGTTGAGCTGCTGTTCCGCTTCCCCTTTGGTGAAAAACTCGGGATGACGAACTTCGACGCCGTAGGTGAAATCTTTCGGCAGTCCGTCGAGAAAATGCCATAGCGCGGGGAGATCGCGAGGACCGAACGTCGCCGGCAGCTGCAGCCAGTACTGGCCGATGCGCGAGGCCAGCGGCGCCAGGCGGGCAAAAAATTCGCTGCTTAACTCGTCGCAATGGCGCAGGGCGGCCTGGTGCGAGATGGTGGCCGGGAATTTGAAGCAGAAGCGGAAGTCATCGTGGGTCTGTTCGTACCAGCGGGCGACAATCTCCGGCTTTGGTAGCGCATACAGGGTGGTGTTTCCCTCCACGCAGTTAAAGTGGCGGGCGTACTCTTCAAGGCTGGTGATGCCAAGGCGCACCCATTTCGGGTGCGACCACTGGGGAAGCCCAATATAAATCATAGCGCCGTGAGGATCTCCTCGGTACTGCGCACCCGGCCGATGCGCGGGAAAATATGCGTCATACTGCCCTGATGCTGCTCGGCGGAGGCGGCGCTGCAGGCATCTTCGGCGATGACCAGGTTAAAACCCAGCTCCCAGGCATTGCGGGCGGTGGATTCGACGCCGATGTTGGTGGAGATGCCGCAGAGAATAATGGTGTCGATCCCGCGGCGGCGCAGCTGAAGCTCAAGGTCGGTGCCATAGAACGCGCCCCACTGGCGTTTGGTCACTTCGATATCGCTCTCCTGCTTACCCAGCGTGGCCGGGTAGGTCCACCAGTTTTCGGGCAGCGTATGCGCCCCGGCCTGAGCGTCGACAGGCTGTTTCAGCGCTTCGGCGAAATCGGCCGACCAGCCCACGCGGACCATGATGACCGGCGAACCCTGTTGCCGGCACTTGTCTGCCAGGCGAGCGGCGCGCGCCACCACCTCGTCAGCCCGATGCGGGCCGCCGGCGAAAGGCAGAATGCCTTCCTGCAGATCGATTACCACCAGCGCCGTGTTTTTTGCATTGAGTTCTAACATGGTATCCCCGTATCTTCATCTGTTGTCAGGCGGCTACAATACCTTTGCGGCTTCAGCAAAAGAGTAACAAATTTTGTTAATTTATGTGAGTGTGGACGTTAAGCGCGCAGCAAAGCAGCGTACATCGTGCGTCGGACTTATCGAACGACAGAATTTCCAGTATAATAGCCGCCTTTTTTCATTCAGTTGTGACATCAGCTAAAGCTGCGACCTCGTCGCCTGCAGGGCAGACGACAATCCGCCGACGGCTAAGTTAAGGGATATCTCATGCGTACAGAATATTGCGGACAGCTTCGACAGTCCCACGTTGGGCAGCAGGTGACTCTGTGTGGTTGGGTCAACCGCCGTCGCGATCTCGGTAGCCTCATTTTTATCGATATGCGCGACCGCGAAGGCATCGTTCAGGTGTTTTTCGATCCGGATCGTGCGGATGCGTTGAAGTTAGCCTCTGAACTGCGTAATGAGTTCTGCATTCAGGTCACTGGCACCGTTCGCGCGCGTGAAGAGAAAAACATCAACGCGGACATGGCCACCGGCGCTATCGAAGTGCTGGCTTCCGATCTGACGATCATTAACCGCTCAGAATCGCTGCCGCTGGACTCCAATCACGTCAACACCGAAGAAGCGCGTCTGAAATACCGCTACCTCGACCTGCGTCGTCCGGAGATGGCGCAGCGCCTGAAAACCCGCGCGAAAATTACCAGCTTTGTGCGCCGCTTTATGGACGACCATGGCTTCCTCGACATCGAAACCCCGATGCTGACTAAAGCCACCCCGGAAGGCGCCCGCGATTACCTCGTGCCTTCCCGCGTGCACAAAGGCAAATTCTACGCGCTGCCGCAGTCGCCGCAGCTGTTCAAACAGCTGCTGATGATGTCCGGCTTCGACCGCTACTATCAGATCGTCAAATGCTTCCGCGATGAAGACCTGCGTGCCGACCGTCAGCCTGAATTCACCCAGATCGACGTGGAAACCTCCTTTATGACCGCGCCGCAGGTGCGTGAGATCATGGAGGCGATGGTGCGTCAGCTGTGGCTGGAAGTGAAAGGCGTCGACCTGGGCGAGTTCCCGATCATGACCTTCGCCGAAGCCGAACGTCGCTATGGCTCCGATAAACCGGATCTGCGTAACCCGATGGAGCTGGTGGACGTCGCCGACCTGCTGAAGTCTGTGGAATTCGCGGTCTTTGCCGGCCCGGCCAACGATCCGAAAGGGCGCGTGGCGGCCCTGCGCGTCCCGGGCGGGGCCTCTCTGACCCGCAAGCTGATTGACGAATACGGCAACTTTGTGAAGATCTACGGCGCGAAAGGGCTGGCCTATATTAAAGTGACCGAGCGTGCCAAAGGCATGGACGGGATCAACAGCCCGGTGGCCAAATTCCTGACCGCTGAAATCGTGGAAGCGATCCTTGACCGCACCGGCGCGCAGGATGGAGACATGATCTTCTTCGGCGCCGACAACAAGAAAGTAGTGGCCGACGCGCTGGGCGCGCTGCGTCTGAAGCTGGGTAAAGACCTGAGTCTGACTGACGAGAGCAAATGGGCGCCGCTGTGGGTGATCGACTTCCCGATGTTCGAAGACGACGGCGAAGGCGGCCTGACGGCGATGCACCATCCGTTCACCTCGCCGAAAGATATGACCGCGGATGAGCTGAAAGCCGCCCCGGAAGAGGCTGTAGCCAACGCCTACGATATGGTTATTAACGGTTATGAAGTCGGCGGCGGTTCGGTGCGTATCCACCGCGGCGAGATGCAGCAGACCGTATTTGGTATTCTGGGCATTAACGAACAGGAACAGCGTGAGAAATTCGGCTTCCTGCTGGATGCGCTGAAGTACGGTACGCCGCCGCATGCAGGTCTGGCCTTCGGTCTTGACCGTCTGACCATGCTGCTGACCGGTACCGATAACATCCGCGACGTTATCGCTTTCCCGAAAACCACCGCGGCCGCCTGCCTGATGACCGAAGCGCCAAGCTTCGCCAATCCGGCGGCGCTCGGTGAACTGGGTATTCAGGTTGTGGAGAAAGAGGCAAAAGCGTCTCTGGAGAACAAGTAATATGTCATTTAAGCTGCCCGTTTCGGTGCTGGTGGTCATTTACGCCGAAGATACGAAACGGGTGCTGATGTTGCAGCGGCGCGACGATCCCGCGTTCTGGCAGTCGGTCACCGGCAGCCTGGAAGCTGGAGAGACCGCGCTGCAGGCCGCCGCGCGTGAAGTAAAGGAAGAGGTCGCCATTGACGTTGCCTGCGAGCAACTGACCTTAATCGACTGTCAGCGCACGGTGGAGTTCGAGATATTTTCTCATTTGCGTCATCGCTATGCGCCGGGTGTAGAGCGCAATACGGAATTCTGGTTCTGTCTTGCGCTGCCTCATGAGCGGGAGATTACTTTCACCGAACATCTGGCCTATCGCTGGGTCAGCGCGACGGAAGCCGCTGCGCTGACCAAGTCGTGGAGCAACCGGCAGGCGATTGAAGAATTTGTAATTAACGCCGCCTGAAAGGGCGCGCTTTTTGGAGAGTTTTTTATGGCAGGTCATAGTAAATGGGCCAACACCAAACACCGCAAAGCGGCACAGGATGCCAAACGCGGTAAAATCTTTACGAAAATCATTCGCGAGCTGGTCACCGCCGCGCGTCTGGGCGGCGGCGATCCGGCTTCCAACCCGCGTCTGCGTGCGGCCGTTGATAAAGCGCTGTCTAACAACATGACTCGCGACACCCTGAACCGCGCCATCGCGCGCGGCGTCGGCGGCGATGAAGACGCGAACATGGAAACCATCATTTATGAAGGTTACGGTCCTGGCGGCACCGCGGTGATGGTGGAATGTCTGTCCGACAACCGTAACCGTACCGTTGCGGAAGTGCGTCACGCCTTCACCAAAACCGGGGGTAACCTCGGCACCGACGGTTCCGTCTCCTACCTGTTCAGCAAGAAAGGCGTTATCTCCTTCGAGAAAGGCGATGAAGACACTATCATGGAAGCGGCGCTGGAAGCAGGCGCAGAAGACGTGGTGACCTATGACGACGGCGCCATCGACGTCTACACCGCCTGGGAAGAGATGGGCGCCGTGCGCGACGCGCTGGAAGCCGCCGGCCTGAAAGCCGACGCTGCCGAAGTCTCAATGATTCCGTCCACCAAAGCGGATATGGATGCCGAGACGGCGCCGAAGCTGCTGCGTCTGATCGATATGCTGGAAGACTGCGACGACGTGCAGGAAGTGTACCATAACGGCGAGATCTCCGACGAGGTCGCAGCCACCCTGTGATGCAGCCGCATCCACGGTTAACCGGAGGCGCGTGATGGCTATTATTCTCGGCATTGACCCGGGGTCGCGCGTTACCGGTTATGGCGTGATCCGCCAGGTTGGGCGGCAGCTGAGCTACCTGGGCAGCGGATGCATCCGCACCAAAGTGGACGATCTGCCGTCGCGGCTGAAGCTGATCTACGCCGGGGTGACGGAGATCATCACCCAGTTCCAGCCCGACTATTTCGCCATTGAGCAGGTCTTTATGGCCAAGAATGCCGACTCGGCGTTAAAGCTCGGGCAGGCGCGCGGGGTGGCGATCGTCGCAGCGACCAATCAGGCGCTGCCGGTGTTTGAATACGCCGCCCGTCAGGTCAAGCAGACCGTGGTCGGGATTGGCAGCGCCGAAAAGAGCCAGGTCCAGCATATGGTGCGCACCTTGCTCAAGCTGCCCGCCAATCCGCAGGCGGATGCGGCGGATGCGCTGGCGATTGCCATCACCCATTGCCATGTCAGCCAGAATGCCGCTCAGATCAGCGAGACCCGGCTCAATCTGGCGCGGGGGCGCTTACGATAATCGCAAATCAGGCTGGATATCTATCCAGCCTTTTTTTATGATACCGCCAGATACTTAGACCATAACGCAGGAGCCCCACGTGATAGGCAGACTCAGAGGCATCATTCTCGAAAAACAACCCCCGCTGGTGTTGCTGGAAACGGCGGGCGTCGGCTATGAAGTGCACATGCCAATGACCTGCTTCTATGAGCTGCCGGAGGCCGGGCAGGAGGCGATCGTCTTCACCCACTTTGTGGTGCGTGAAGATGCCCAGCTGCTGTATGGGTTTAACAACAAACAGGAACGTACCCTGTTTAAAGAGCTGATTAAAACCAACGGCGTGGGGCCCAAGCTGGCGCTGGCGATCCTCTCCGGCATGTCGGCGCAGCAGTTCGTCAACGCCGTTGAACGGGAAGAGGTCGCCTCGCTGGTGAAGCTGCCGGGGATTGGCAAAAAAACCGCTGAACGTCTGATCGTTGAGATGAAAGATCGCTTCAAAGGGCTGCACGGCGACCTGTTCACCCCGGCGGCCGATCTGGTGCTGACCTCGCCGGCAGGCCCAACGGCGGACGATGCCGAGCAGGAAGCGGTTGCCGCGCTGGTCGCGCTGGGCTATAAACCGCAGGAGGCCAGCCGGATGGTCAGCAAGATCGCGCGTCCGGACGCCAACAGTGAAACGCTAATTCGCGAAGCGCTGCGCGCTGCGTTGTGAGGTAAGGGATGATTGAAGCAGACCGGCTGGTATCGGCAGACAGCAGCGGCTTTGAAGAGGCCGCTGACCGCGCCATCCGCCCAAAATTGCTGGCAGAGTATGTCGGCCAGCCGCAGGTGCGTTCGCAGATGGAGATCTTTATCCAGGCGGCGAAGCTGCGCGGCGACGCCCTCGATCACCTGCTGATTTTTGGCCCGCCAGGGTTGGGGAAAACCACCCTGGCCAATATCGTCGCCAATGAAATGGGGGTGAATCTGCGTACCACCTCCGGCCCGGTGCTGGAGAAGGCGGGCGACCTCGCCGCGATGCTCACCAACCTCGAACCGCACGATGTACTGTTTATCGATGAGATCCATCGCCTCTCGCCGGTGGTGGAAGAGGTGCTCTATCCGGCAATGGAAGACTACCAGCTGGATATTATGATTGGCGAAGGTCCGGCGGCGCGTTCCATCAAGATCGATCTGCCGCCGTTTACCCTGATCGGCGCCACCACCCGCGCCGGTTCGTTGACCTCGCCGCTGCGCGACCGCTTTGGCATCGTGCAGCGTCTGGAGTTCTATCAGATCCCCGATCTGCAGCATATTGTCAGCCGCAGCGCCCGCCATATGGGGCTGGAGATGAGCGACGAGGGCGCGCTGGAAGTAGCCCGCCGTTCACGCGGCACGCCGCGTATTGCCAACCGTCTGCTGCGCCGGGTGCGTGACTTTGCGGAAGTGCGCCACGACGGCACCATCTCCGCCGATATTGCCGCCCAGGCGCTGGATATGCTTAACGTCGATGCGGAAGGGTTCGACTATATGGACCGTAAGCTGCTGCTGGCGGTGATAGATAAGTTCTTTGGCGGCCCGGTGGGGCTGGATAACCTCGCCGCCGCGATTGGCGAAGAGCGGGAAACCATTGAAGATGTACTGGAGCCCTACTTAATTCAGCAGGGCTTTCTGCAGCGTACGCCGCGGGGAAGAATGGCGACGGTGCGCGCCTGGAATCATTTCGGGATTACGCCGCCGGAAATGCCGTAGCGCGTTGCGGTTGAGCAGTTCATGGTGAAGCCCGGTCAGCAGCGTGACCGGGCTTTTTCATTTTCAGCTGGCGGCTTTTTTCGTCATGCTGAGAATAAACAGCACCGCGGCGCAGAGCACCACCGACGGCCCGGCCGGGGTATCATAGAAAGCCGAGAAGGTTAACCCGCCGGTAACGGCCAGCATGCCCACGCCCACCGCCACGGCGGCCATCTGCTCCGGCGTACGGGCAAAACGGCGGGCGGTGGCGGCCGGGATAATCAGCAGGGAAGTAATGATCAGCGCCCCGACGAACTTCATCGCCACGCCGATAGTCAGGGCGGTGACCAGCATCAACAGCAGCTTGACCCGCTGCAGCTTCACGCCGTCGACAAACGCCAGGTCCGGACTGATGGTCATCGCCAGCAGATTCCGCCACTGCCAGAGCAGAATGCCAATCACAATCACCACGCCAATGGCAATGGCGATCAGGTCCTGCGGCGTAACCGCCAGCAGATCGCCGAACAGGTACGCCATCAGATCGACGCGGACGTTAGACATCAGACTGACCACCACCAGCCCCAGGGACAGCGCGCTGTGCGCCATGATGCCCAGCAGGGTATCGATCGCCAGATGCGGTCGTTTTTCCAGCCACACCAGCCCGCCGGCCAGCAGCAGGGTCACGACGATCACCGCATAGAACGGATTGACGTTAAGCAATAAACCGAAAGCGACGCCGAGCAGAGACGCATGCGCCAGCGTGTCGCCGAAATAAGACATGCGGCGCCAGACCACAAAGGAGCCCAGCGGACCAGCGGCGCAGGCCAGCATCATCCCGGCAAGCCAGCCAGGTAACAGAAGTTCAATCATTAGCGGCTGTTTTCCCGACGCAGTACAATTCGCCCCTGAAGGTCGTGGCGGTGATTATGGTGGTGGCGGTATATCCCCAGCTGTTCCGCGCCGCGCGGTCCGAACATGGAGATAAACTCCGGGTGCATGGAGACCACCTCCGGTGCGCCAGAGCAGCAGATATGCTGGTTCAGGCACAAAACTTCGTCGGTTTTGGCCATCACCAGATGCAGATCGTGGGATACCATTAGCACCGCGCAGTCCAGTTCATGGCGCAGCTGGTTGATAAGATCGTAGAGCGCCACCTGGCCGTTGACGTCAACACCCTGGGTCGGTTCATCCAGCACCAGCAGCTGCGGACGGTTGAGCAGGGCGCGGGCCAGCAGTACGCGCTGCGTTTCGCCGCCGGAGAGCTTTTGCATCGGCGCATCGATCAGATGCCCCGCCTGCACGCGCTTCAGCGCCGGCAGGATGTCGTCTTTACGGGTGCCCGGGCGCAAACGCAGGAAGCGGCTAACGGTCAGCGGCAGCGTGGCGTCCAGATGCAGTTTCTGCGGCACATAGCCGATGCGCAGGCGTGCGTCACGCTTGATAACACCCTCTGTCGGTGCTACCAGCCCGAGAACCACCCGCACAAGGGTCGATTTGCCGGCGCCGTTGGGGCCCAGCAGGGTTAAGATTTTGCCTGGCGTGAGAGCCAGCGAGATGTCAGACAACACGCGGCGTTGGCCAAAGGCCACCGAGACATTTTCCAGCGTTACAAGGTTTGTCATAGTAATTTAGGGGTTGCACAAGCTAGTGAATGTTATAATATCACATCACACTCACTTATTTCGATGACTAGACGCATTATGTTACATAAAAATACGCTTCTTTGCGCTGGACTTGGCGCTGTTTTTTTGTTCGCGCAGGTACCGCTGGCCAGCGCCGCCGTGGTGACTTCTATGAAACCGCTGGGCTTTATTGCGGCGGCCATCGCCGATGGGGTGACCGAGACCCAGGTGCTGCTGCCCGATGGCGCCTCCGAGCATGATTATTCCCTCCGTCCTTCTGATGTAAAACGCTTACAGAACGCAGACTTAGTGGTGTGGATTGGTCCGGAAATGGAAGCCTTTATGGATAAGTCGACGCAAAGCATTGCGGCGAATAAAAAGGTGACGATTGCCGAGCTGGATGGGGTCAAACCGCTGCTCATCACCGGGGCGGACGACGATGACGATCACCATGGTCATGGCCATGGCGCAGCAGAAAAAGGTGACGGCGATCACCATCACGGTATTTACAATATGCATCTGTGGTTATCCCCAGAGATAGCGCGGCTTTCGGCGGTTGCAATCCACGATAAATTATTGGAACTTATGCCGCAGAGTCGAGCCAAACTCGACAGCAACCTGCAGCAGTTCGAGACCGCGCTGGCGGCGACCGACAAGCAGGTGAGCAATGAGCTGGCACCGCTGAAAGGGAAGGGCTATTTCGTTTTTCATGACGCCTACGGTTACTTTGAAAAACACTACGGTTTGACCTCGCTGGGGCACTTTACCGTCAACCCTGAAATACAGCCCGGTGCGCAGCGTTTACACGAAATCAGAACACAACTGGTTGAGCAGAAAGCCACTTGCGTTTTTGCTGAGCCACAGTTCAGGCCAGCGGTTATCGAAGCTGTTGCCCGGGGCACGTCTGTGCGCATGGGGACCCTGGATCCACTGGGGACAGGAATTACGCTGGGTAAAACGAGTTACCCGCAATTCCTCACCCAACTGGCGAATCAGTATTCGAGCTGCCTGAAAGGAGATTAACGAGGAAGTGAATACGTGCAACAGATAGCCCGCGCTGTCACTCAGGCATTCAACAATTTGCCACGACCTCATCGCGTCATGCTGGGGTCGCTTAGCGTTCTTACCTTAGCGGTCGCCGTCTGGCGACCCTACATTTACCACCCGGAATCCGCCCCCATCGTCAGAACCATTGAACTGGAAAAAAGCGAGATCCGTTCCCTGCTGCCGGAAGCCTCCGAGCCGATCGACCAGGCCCCGCAGGAAGAAGAAGCCATTCCTCAGGATGAGCTCGACGAAAAAGCCGATAGCGATGCCGGCGGGCACGAATATGTGGTGTCGACCGGCGATACGCTCAGCAGCATCCTGAACCAGTACGGTATCGATATGGGCGATATCGCCCAGCTTTCCTCCGCCGATAAAGAGCTGCGCAACCTGAAGATTGGCCAGCAGCTCTCCTGGACCCTGACCGCCGACGGCGATCTGCAGAGCTTGACCTGGGAGATGTCCCGCCGCGAGACCCGCACCTATACCCGTGTGGATAACGGTTTTAAAATGAGCAGCGAGCTGCAGAAAGGCGATTGGGTCAACAGCGTGCTGAAGGGCACCGTCGGCGCCAGCTTTGTCTCCAGCGCGCGTGATGCCGGGCTGACCAGCACGGAAATCAACGCGGTGATCAAGGCCATGCAGTGGCAGATGGATTTCCGTAAGCTGAAGAAAGGCGACGAATTCTCGGTATTGATGTCGCGCGAAATGCTCGACGGCAAACGTGAGCAAAGCCAGTTACTCGGCGTGCGTCTTCGCTCTGACGGTAAGGATTACTATGCCATCCGCGCCGAAGACGGCAAATTCTACGACCGCAACGGGACGGGTCTGGCGAAGGGCTTTATGCGCTTCCCAACGGCGCGTCAGTTCCGCGTCTCCTCTAACTTTAATCCGCGTCGTCTGAACCCGGTCACCGGCCGCGTCGCGCCGCACCGTGGCGTCGATTTCGCGATGCCGCAGGGAACGCCAGTGCTGGCGGTGGGCGATGGTGAAGTAGTCGTGGCCAAACGCAGCGGCGCTGCCGGGTATTACGTCGCGATCCGCCACGGTCGCACCTATACCACTCGCTACATGCACCTGCGTAAGCTGTTAGTGAAGCCGGGGCAGAAAGTGAAGCGCGGGGATCGCATTGCGCTGTCGGGGAATACCGGACGCTCTACCGGGCCACACCTGCACTACGAAGTGTGGATCAACCAGCAGGCGGTCAACCCGCTGACGGCTAAGCTGCCGCGTACCGAAGGGCTGAGCGGTTCCGACCGGACCGACTATCTGGCGCAGGTCAAAGAGGTCGTTCCGCAGCTGCGGTTTGACTAACCACCGGTCAGTGGAAAGCCGGTGCCCCAGGGCGCCGGCTTTTTCTTTTGTAGGATACCCGACGTCTCGCTACACTATCCCATTATCTTGATTAAGCAGTCGATCTGCGGATTGGGCATGGAAACGAAAAAAAATAATATTGAGTTTATCCCTAAGTTTGAAAAATCCTTTTTACTGCCGCGCTACTGGGGCGCCTGGCTGGGGGTCTTTGCCTTCGCCGGTATTGCGCTGACGCCGCCATCCTTTCGCGATCCGCTCCTCGGCAAACTCGGTCGTCTGGTAGGGCGTCTGGCGAAAAGCTCGCGCCGCCGGGCGCAGATTAATTTGCTGTACTGCTTCCCGGAAAAAAGCGAGTACGAGCGGGAAGCGATCATCGACGCCATGTATGCCTCGGCGCCGCAGGCGATGGTGATGATGGCCGAGCTGGGCCTGCGCGATCCGCAGAAAATCCTTGCCCGCGTCGACTGGCAGGGGAAAGCGATCATCGACGAGATGCAGCGCAATAATGAGAAGGTGATTTTTCTCGTTCCGCATGCATGGGGTGTGGATATCCCGGCGATGCTGATGGCCTCCGGCGGGCAGAAGATGGCGGCGATGTTCCATAACCAGGGTAACCCGGTGTTCGATTACGTATGGAATACCGTGCGTCGTCGTTTTGGCGGGCGTATGCACGCGCGCAACGATGGGATCAAACCGTTTATTCAGTCGGTGCGCCAGGGCTACTGGGGCTACTATCTGCCCGATCAGGATCACGGCGCCGAACACAGCGAGTTTGTGGATTTCTTTGCCACCTACAAGGCCACGCTGCCGGCGATTGGCCGCTTAATGAAAGTATGCCGCGCCCGCGTCGTACCGCTGTTCCCGGTCTACGATGGCAAGACGCATCGCCTGACGGTGCTGGTGCGCCCGCCGATGGACGATCTGCTGGACGCTGACGATACGACCATCGCCCGGCGGATGAACGAAGAAGTGGAAGTGTTTGTTAAGCCGCACACCGAGCAGTATACCTGGATCCTGAAGCTGCTGAAAACGCGCAAGCCGGGTGAAATCGAGCCCTATAAACGCAAAGAGCTGTTCCCGAAAAAGAAATAAAAAAAGCCTCCGTCAGGAGGCTTTTTTATCTCTACCGTGCTTACTCGACGGTGAGGATACGGGTGGTGTTGGTGCTGCCGATGGTGCTCATCACGTCACCCTGGGTCACGACCACGAGGTCGCCGGAGACCAGATAGCCTTTGTCCCGCAGCAGATTGACGGCGTCGTGCGCGGCGGCCACCCCGTCATTCTGGCTGTCGAAGAACACCGGCGTCACCCCGCGGTAGAGGGCGGTCAGGTTCAGGGTGCGCTCGTGGCGGGAGAGGGCGAAAATCGGCAGACCGGAGCTAATGCGCGAAGTCATCAGCGCGGTACGGCCCGATTCGGTCATGGTGATGATGGCGGTAATGCCTTTCAGGTGGTTGGCGGCATACATCGCCGACATGGCAATCGCTTCTTCCACGTTGTCGAACTGGACGTCCAGACGGTGTTTGGAGACGTTGAGGCTAGGGATTTTTTCCGCGCCCAGACACACGCGCGCCATCGCGGCCACGGTTTCCGAAGGATACTGACCGGCAGCGGTCTCCGCGGAGAGCATCACCGCATCGGTACCATCCAGCACGGCGTTGGCCACGTCCATCACTTCCGCGCGAGTCGGCATCGGGTTGGTGATCATCGACTCCATCATCTGGGTGGCGGTGATGACGGAACGGTTCAGCTGACGGGCACGACGGATCAGCGCTTTCTGGATGCCCACCAGCTCAGGATCGCCGATCTCGACGCCGAGGTCGCCACGGGCAACCATTACCACATCGGAGGCGAGGATCACGTCGTCCATCGCATCCTGATCGCAAACCGCTTCGGCACGCTCAACTTTGGCGACGATTTTCGCATCGCAGCCGGCATCGCGCGCCAGGCGACGGGCGTAGTTCAGGTCTTCGCCGCAGCGCGGGAAAGAGACGGCCAGGTAGTCGACGCCGATTTTAGCGGCGGTGACGATATCAGCTTTATCTTTGTCGGTCAGCGCTTCGGCAGACAGGCCGCCGCCCAGCTTGTTGATCCCTTTGTTGTTGGACAACGGGCCGCCGACGGTCACTTCAGTGAACACTTTCATCCCCTGAACTTCGAGGACTTTCAGCTGCACGCGACCATCGTCGAGCAATAAGATATCGCCCGGCACGACGTCCGCCGGCAGGCCTTTATAGTCGATCCCGACTTTCTCTTTGTCGCCTTCGCCTTTGCCAAGGTTTGCGTCGAGCAGGAATTTATCGCCGACGTTGAGGAAAATTTTGCCTTCTTTGAAGGTCGATACGCGAATTTTTGGTCCCTGGAGGTCGCCGAGGATGGCCACATGACGGCCCAGTTTTGCCGCAATCTCACGCACTTTGTCGGCACGGAGCTGATGATCTTCCGGGGTGCCGTGAGAGAAGTTCATACGTACTACGTTTGCGCCCGCGGCGATAACCTTTTCCAGGTTGTTATCGCGGTCAGTTGCCGGGCCTAAGGTAGTAACGATTTTGGTTCTGCGAAGCCTTCTGGACATGTAATACTCCGTTGACTGATACAACTTTGGTGTTGCGTGAACATGGATTCGGTAGCGCCAGCCTGCAACGTCGCACAGCCGGATCGTTATCGAAGGTGTAATGGGGTACTGCTTGTTATCAACTTTTATTGATTATCACTGGGTACGAATGGTTCTTTATCAAAACGCGATTCCTTCAGCGCTTCCTTGACCCTCTTCAAGTTATCTCTGAATTTTGCCCCCCGACGCAAGGTAAAGCCAGTCGCCAACACGTCAATGACGGTCAACTGGGCCAAACGGGAGACCATCGGCATATAGATGTCGGTATCTTCCGGCACATCAAGGGTAATGGCGAGCGTGGCTTCCCTGGCTAGCGGCGTACCGGCGGAGGTGAGAGCGATCACCATGGCATCGTTTTCACGAGCCAGCTGCGCCAGCTCCACCAGGCTCTTGGTTCTTCCGGTATGCGAGATAATCACCACCACATCATCGTCATCGCAATTCATACAGCTCATGCGTTGCAGGACAATGTCGTCGGAATAGATGACCGGCACGTTAAAGCGGAAAAATTTGTTCATCGCGTCGTGAGCGACCGCCGCTGAGGAGCCGAGGCCGAAAAAGGCGATTTTTTTGGCCTGAGTCAGCAGATCCACCGCGCGATTTACCGCCGACATGTCGAGAGAATGGTGCACCTGATCTAAACTCGCCATGGCCGATTCGAATATTTTTCCCGTGTATGACTCAACGCTGTCGTCTTCATCGACATTCCGGTTAACATAGAGCGTGCCGTGCGCAAGGCTCTGGGCCAGATGCAGTTTGAAGTCAGGGAATCCGCGGGTTTCGAGACTACGGCAGAAGCGATTGACGGTCGGTTCGCTAACCCCGGCCTCAAGGGCGAGGGCGGCGATGCTCGAATGAATGGCCTGCTCGGGGGTGGCGAGGATCACTTCCGCCACTTTGCGTTCAGATTTGCTAAGGTGTTCCAGTCGGGACTGGATTTTTTCCAGCATGTTCATTAGTAACAGGGCGCTCATCAATGGAAACGATTTCATTAATGGGTGAAATCATTGGGCGTTTTAGCAAGAATATACCCCTCCGCAAGCGCAAGCGGTGAGGAATGACGTGAAATGATGTTGTTTTTTTTCATTACATGATCAGGGTCGTATTTTACTGACCTGAACCAGGTACAAACAACGAACAATAACGGCCGAATGCCCAAATCATCGCCGAATGTTTTCACCCTGTGCGGTTTTACCGCCGCAAACGAAGGGGAAGGCTTTCGGGAAATACGTAAACACAGTACAGTGCAGTGTAAGAAAATTACAAATATAGCCTGGCAAAAGCACCAGACTATCAACTGAGGAGAATGACATGGCGGTAACGCAAACGGCCCAGGCATGCGACCTGGTCATTTTCGGCGCGAAGGGCGACCTGGCGCGGCGTAAATTGTTGCCTTCCCTGTATCAGCTTGAAAAGGCGGGCCAGATCCACGCTGACACCAGAATCATTGGCGTCGGCCGTGCCGACTGGGATAAAGCGGCTTATACCAAAGTCGTGCGCGAAGCGCTGGAAACCTTCATGAAGGAAAAAATTGATGAAGGTTTGTGGGATACCCTGAGCGGACGCCTGGAGTTCTGTAATCTTGACGTCAATGACACCAGCGGCTTCACCCGCCTGGGTGAGATGCTGGATCAAAAGAACCGTGTCACCATCAACTATTTCGCTATGCCGCCGAGCACCTTTGGCGCGATCTGTAAAGGGCTGGGCGAAGCGAAGCTTAATGCCAAGCCTGCGCGCGTGGTCATGGAAAAACCGCTCGGCACCTCGCTGGAAACCTCCCGTGAAATCAACGACCAGGTCGGCGAGTTTTTTGAAGAGTGTCAGGTCTACCGTATCGACCACTATCTCGGTAAAGAGACGGTCCTCAACCTGCTGGCGCTGCGCTTCGCCAACTCCCTGTTCGTCAATAACTGGGACTGCCGCACCATCGATCACGTCGAAATCACCGTCGCGGAAGAGGTGGGTATTGAAGGGCGCTGGGGTTACTTCGACCAGGCCGGGCAGATGCGCGACATGATCCAGAACCACCTGCTGCAGATCCTGTGCATGATTGCCATGTCACCGCCGTCCGATCTCAGCGCCGACAGCATCCGTGATGAAAAGGTCAAGGTGCTGAAATCCCTGCGCCGTATTGACCGCTCCAACGTGCGCGAGAAAACCGTTCGCGGCCAGTATACCGCCGGCTTTGCCCAGGGCAAAAAAGTGCCTGGCTATCTCGAAGAGGAGGGGGCCAACAAGACCAGCAACACCGAAACCTTCGTGGCGATCCGCGTCGATATCGATAACTGGCGCTGGGCTGGCGTACCGTTCTATCTGCGCACCGGCAAACGTCTGCCGACCAAATGCTCAGAGGTAGTGGTTTACTTCAAAACCCCGGAACTGAATCTGTTTAAAGAGACCTGGCAGGAGCTGCCGCAGAACAAGCTGACCATTCGCCTGCAGCCGGACGAAGGGGTAGATATCCAGGTACTGAACAAAGTGCCGGGCCTCGATCATAAACATAACCTGCAGATCACTAAACTGGATCTGAGCTACTCCGAAACCTTCAACCAGACGCACCTGGCCGATGCCTATGAACGTCTGCTGCTGGAGACCATGCGTGGCATCCAGGCGCTGTTCGTTCGCCGCGACGAAGTAGAAGAGGCGTGGAAATGGGTTGACTCCATTACCGAAGCCTGGGCAGCCGACCGCGATGCGCCGAAACCGTATCAGGCCGGGACCTGGGGACCGGTTGCGTCGGTGGCCATGATCACTCGCGACGGTCGTTCATGGAACGAGTTCGAGTAAGGCTGGAGGCTAATCCGTCAGGGCTATTTTACCGGTAACATGATCTGACGCAGAAAGTCGCACGCTTTTTAATCTTTTAAGCTCCGTGAGGATTCACCCACGGGGCTTTTTTTATTACACTGCCTGCAGACATTTTGCCCCTGAGCGCTGGTGTTTGTGGCCTTTACCACGTCAACACGTCATCACGCAGCGGCCGGACAGATAAAAATTTGAGGAGCCTTTATGAATTCGACAATGTTACGGGTAACAAATCGCATTATCGAACGGTCGCGTGACACCCGCGCGGCTTACCTCGCAAGGATTAACCAGGCCAAAACCGACACCGTGCATCGTGCGCAACTGGCCTGCGGCAATCTGGCTCACGGATTCGCGGCCTGCCAGGCTGACGACAAAGCCTCCCTGAAGAGCATGTTGCGCAACAACATTGCCATCATCACCTCCTACAACGACATGTTGTCCGCTCACCAGCCCTATGAACACTACCCGGAGATCATCCGCAAAGCGCTGCACAGCGCCAATGCGGTCGGCCAGGTCGCCGGCGGCGTGCCGGCGATGTGCGACGGCGTAACGCAGGGGCAGGACGGGATGGAGCTTTCACTCCTGAGCCGCGAGGTGATCGCTATGTCCGCCGCCATCGGCCTGTCGCATAACATGTTCGACGGGGCCCTGTATCTCGGGGTCTGCGATAAAATTGTTCCCGGTCTGACCATGGCGGCGCTCTCATTTGGCCATCTGCCGTCGGTCTTTATTCCCTCCGGTCCGATGGCCAGCGGCCTGCCGAATAAGGAGAAGGTTCGCATTCGCCAGCTGTATGCAGAAGGGAAAGTTGACCGTATGGCGCTCCTGGAGTCCGAAGCCGCCTCTTATCACGCGCCGGGGACCTGTACTTTCTACGGAACGGCGAACACCAACCAGATGGTGGTCGAATTTATGGGCATGCAGCTGCCGGGCTCGTCCTTTGTCCATCCGGATGCTCCGCTGCGGGAAGCACTGACCGCCGCCGCCGCGCGCCAGGTCACCCGCATGACCGGCAACGGCAATGAGTGGATGCCGCTGGGCAAAATGTTTGACGAAAAAGTGGTGGTCAACGGCATCGTGGCGCTGCTGGCGACCGGTGGCTCCACCAACCACACTATGCACCTGGTGGCGATGGCCCGCGCGGCGGGAATTATCATTAACTGGGACGATTTCTCCGACCTGTCAGACGTGGTGCCGCTGCTGGCGCGCCTCTATCCCAACGGCCCGGCGGATATCAACCACTTCCAGGCGGCAGGCGGCGTTCCGGTACTGGTGCGCGAGCTGCTGAAAGGCGGCCTGCTGCATGAGGATGTTCACACCGTGGCCGGCTTTGGCCTGTCGCGCTACACCCTGGAGCCATGGCTGAATAACGGCGAGCTGGACTGGCGCGAAGGGGCGACAGCGCCATTGGACGACCAGGTCATCGCGACCTTTGAAAAACCATTCTCCCGCCACGGCGGCACCAAGGTGCTGAGCGGCAACCTGGGACGTGCGGTGATGAAAACTTCGGCGGTCCCGGTGGAGAACCAGATGATTGAAGCGCCGGCGGTGGTATTCGAGAGCCAGCACGACGTGTTGCCGGCCTTTGAAGCGGGGCTGCTGGACAAAGACTGCGTGGTGGTGGTCCGTCATCAGGGGCCAAAAGCGAACGGGATGCCAGAATTACATAAACTTATGCCGCCACTTGGTGTATTATTGGACCGCCGTTTCAAAATAGCGCTGGTGACCGATGGCCGACTCTCTGGCGCCTCCGGTAAAGTCCCGTCAGCCATTCACGTCACGCCTGAAGCGTATGATGGCGGCTTGCTGGCGAAAGTGCGCGATGGCGATCTTATTCGCGTGAACGGACAGACGGGGGAACTGACGCTGCTGGTGGATGAGGCCGAACTGGCGGCGCGTCAGCCGCATATCCCTGACCTCAGCGCGTCGCGCGTGGGAACCGGTCGGGAGATGTTTGGGGCGCTGCGTGAGAAGCTCTCTGGCGCGGAGCAGGGCGCAACCTGCATCACTTTTTAAGACGATTTAATTTCTAGATCTGGCGAGAGAAAATCCTGATGAAAAACTGGAAAACAACAGCAGAAGCAATCCTCACCTCCGGTCCGGTTGTCCCGGTTATCGTAGTGAAAAAGCTGGAACACGCGGTACCGATGGCGAAAGCGCTGGTGGCGGGCGGCGTTCGCGTGCTGGAAGTGACTCTGCGCACCGAGTGCGCCCTGGAGGCGATCCGCGCGATTGCCAAAGAAGTTCCGGACGCGATTGTCGGCGCGGGCACGGTTACCAACGTTGAGCAGTTGAAAGCGGTAACGGAAGCCGGCGCGCAGTTCGCTATCAGCCCGGGTCTTACCGAATCCCTGCTGAAAGCGGCGACCGAAGACGGCACCATCCCGCTGATCCCGGGGATCAGCACGGTATCTGAGCTGATGCTGGGTATGCAGTATGGCCTGAAAGAGTTTAAATTCTTCCCGGCGGAAGCCAACGGCGGCGTGAAAGCCCTGCAGGCGATTGCGGGTCCGTTCGGCCACATTCGTTTCTGCCCGACCGGCGGTATCTCTCCGGCCAACTACCGTGACTACCTGGCGCTGAACAGCGTACTGTGCATCGGCGGTTCCTGGCTGGTGCCAGCCGACGCCCTCGAAGCCGGCGACTACGATCGCATCACCACCCTCGCGCGAGAAGCGGTGGAAGGCGCGAAATAAACCACGCCTCCAGGTCAACAACCCGGTCTGCGGCAACGCGACCGGGTTTTTTTGTCTTTACCCTTCGACGATGACCGCCGCGGCGGCGGCTTTAGCCCGCGCCACGGCTTCCTCAACCGAATCGGCGACGGCGAGGGTTACCCCCAGGCGGCGGGTACCGTCAATCTCCGGCTTGCCGAACAGACGCAGCTGCAGGCCAGCCCCGACGGCCGACTGCAGCTGGCCAAAGCTGACGTTCTGGCTGGACAACTGCGGAAGGATCACCGCGGAGGCGGCCGGACCATACTGGCGGATAGCGCCGACGGGTAGCCCGAGGAAGGCGCGAACGTGCAGGGCGAATTCCGAGAGATCCTGGGAGATAAGCGTCACCATCCCGGTGTCGTGTGGTCGCGGGGAGACTTCGCTGAAGATCACCTCGTCGCCGCATACGAACAGCTCCACGCCAAACAGACCATAACCTCCCAGCGCCAGCACCACCTCGCGGGCGATGGCCTGGGCACGCTCGAGGGCCAGGTCGCTCATCTGCTGCGGCTGCCAGGACTCACGGTAATCGCCGTCTTCCTGACGATGGCCAACCGGAGCGCAGAAATGCACGCCATCGACAGCGCTGACGGTGAGCAAAGTGATTTCGAAATCGAAGTTCACCACCCCCTCGACGATCACCCGTCCGGCGCCAGCACGGCCGCCCTGCTGCGCATAGCGCCAGGCTTCGCTGAGCTGGTCAGCCGAGCGGATAAAGCTCTGGCCTTTGCCGGAGGAGCTCATCACCGGTTTAACGATGCATGGCAAACCGATCTCGGTAACCGCCGCGCGGAAGCCTTCTTCGCTGTCGGCAAAACGATAGCGGGAGGTGGGAAGCTGCAGCTCTTCCGCCGCCAGGCGGCGAATGCCTTCGCGGTTCATGGTGAGCTTTGCCGCCCGCGCCGTGGGGACCACTTTCTGCCCGGCCTGTTCCAGTTCGACCAGGGTGTCGGTAGCGATAGCTTCGATCTCCGGCACGATGTAATCGGGTTTTTCCTGTTCAATCAGGGCGTGCAGGCTCTCGCCGTGCAGCATATTGATGACGTGGGCGCGGTGGGCGACCTGCATCGCCGGGGCATCGGGGTAGCGGTCTACGGCGATGGTTTCAATGCCCAGACGCTGACATTCAATAGCGACTTCTTTACCCAACTCGCCGGAACCTAACAGCATAACTTTGGTGGCTGCCGGGCGCAGCGCGGTGCCTAATACAGTCATAACTCTCATCCGCAGTAAAAAAAGATGGCAGCGATTATAAACGAAAACGTTTGCGTATGTCTTTACGCGCGTAACGCGCGTGAGTTGAGTCCGGGAGGGAAATTTGCTATACTGTATAAAAATACAGTGTTGAGAGGCTGCAGTATGGCGGTTGAAATTAAATATGTGGTGATCCGCGAAGGTGAGGAAAAAATGTCTTTTGCCAGCAAAAAAGAGGCCGACGCTTACGACAAAATGCTCGATCTGGCAGAGGTGCTGAATGACTGGCTGGTGGCATCGCCGCTGGAGATGGATGACGTCCAGCGCGATACCATGGCGATGTGGCTGGCGGAGCGTAAAGAAGCGCTGCAGCATATCCTGCGAGTTGGCCGACTGCCGGAGCAAGAGACGCCCGCACAGGACGCCTCCGCGCCGTCGGCTACCGCCGAGACTTCTCCGGCGGGTGATGACGCCGTGCCGGCGGCCAAAGCGCGCAAAGCCAAGGCAGCCTGAACGCTGGCGGTCAGTCACTGGTCGGTCGGCTCCGATGCTGCCGTCGCACGTACCTTTGCGCATCTTTAGCCATATCTAACATTTCCTGACATCGCGTCGTTTAGGCTGATAACAGTGTTTGTCACCTGAGAGGAAAACCATGGCTAACTGGCTACATCAACTGCAGTCGCTGCTCGGGCAGCAGGGTGCGTCACCGTCCGGCGAGTCGTCAAAAGGGAGCGGCCTGCTGCCCGGCGCCATCGGTGGGCTGGCCGGATTGCTGGTGGCCAGCAAATCGTCACGCAAATTGTTGGCGAAATATGGCACTAGCGCGCTGCTGGCAGGCGGCGGGGCGGTGGCGGGCACGGTGTTATGGAACAAGTATCAGCAGAAAATGCGCGCGCAGAATACGTCCGCCCAGGCGCCTGAGACGGCAGCGGCGCCGACGGATGTCGATCCGCGTAGCGTGCGGCTGATCACGGCCCTGGTATTTGCCGCGAAAAGCGACGGTCATATTGATGACCACGAGCGGGCGAATATTGAAACTCAGCTGCGGGCGGCCAATATTGACGTTCAGGCCCGGGTGCTAATTGACCAGGCGCTGGCCCAGCCGCTGGATCCGCAGCGTCTCGCCGAGGGCATCATCGACCCGCAGGAGGCGCTGGAGATCTACTACGTCAGCTGCGCGGTGATTGATATCGACCATTTTATGGAGCGTAGCTACCTTAATGCGCTGGGAGACGCCCTGGCGCTGCCGAAAGATGTCCGGGCCGATATAGAACAGGATATCCAGTCACAAAAACAAGCGCTAAGCGTCTAAATCATCACGTTTCGCTTGCATCGCTCGCGTCTTTTGCCACCCTTATAGACACGTCATCATTCAGGCGCCACCCTGCGGCCTGAATGCTCTTGTGTCACGATAAAGCAGCAGAAGAATAACATGCCACCTAAAGCTAAACGGATCCCTCACGCCATGACCTTGCATGGCGATACACGCATCGATAATTATTACTGGCTGCGCGACGATGAGCGCGCGCGACCTGACGTGCTGGAGTATCTGCACGCGGAGAACGCTTACGGCAAGCAAGTGATGGATTCGCAGCTCAGCCTGCAGGAGCGTCTGCTGAAGGAGATTATCGACCGCATTCCGCAGCGGGAAGTCTCTGCCCCCTACAGTAAAAACGGCTTTCGCTACCGTCAGGTGTATGAGCCGGGCTGCGAATACGCTATCTACCAGCGGCAGTCGGTGCTGAAAGAAGAGTGGGATGAGTGGGAGATCCTGCTCGATGCCAACCAGCGTGCGGCGAAGAGCGAGTTCTACACCCTGGGCGGACTGGGCATTGCGCCCAACAACCAGCTAATGGCGGTGGCGGAAGATTACCTTTCCCGCCGCCAGTACGGCCTGCGCTTTTGCGACCTCAGCAACGGCGAGTGGTACCCGGAAATCCTCGAAAATGTCACCTCCGGCTTTGCCTGGAGCAACGATTCACGCTTTGTTTGGTATGTGCGTAAACATCCCACCACGCTGCTCCCTTATCAGGTCTGGCGCCACACCGTCGGGACACCGGCGCAGAGCGACGCGCTGGTCTACGAGGAAAAAGATGAGACCTTCTACGTCAGCGTGCATAAAACCACCTCCCAGCAGTTCGTGGTAATTTATCTCTCCAGCGCCACCACCAGCGAAGTGCTGCTGCTCAACGCCGAACTGCCAGACGCCGAGCCGGTCTGCTTTCTGCCACGGCGTAAAGATCATGAATACAGTCTTGATCACTATCAGCACGCTTTCTATCTTCGTTCCAACCGGGAGGGGAAGAATTTCGGCCTCTACCGTACCGTGCTGCGTGATGAAGAACAGTGGACCACGCTGATCCCCCCGCGTCACGACGTGATGCTCGAAGGATTTACCCTGTTTACCGACTGGCTGGTTGTGGAAGAGCGTCAGCGTGGCCTGACCAGTCTGCGGCAAATTAACCGCAAGACCCGGGAGGTGGTGGGGATCGCTTTTGACGATCCGGCCTATGTCACCTGGCTTGCCTATAATCCGGAGCCCGAAACGTCGCGACTGCGCTACGGCTATTCCTCCATGACTACGCCGGATACGCTGTTTGAACTGGATATGGATACCGGCGAACGAAGAGTGATCAAACAGCAGGAGGTAAAGGGGCTGGATACGAGCTGCTACCAGAGCGAACACCTGTGGGTGACCGCCCGCGATGGCGTCGAAGTCCCGGTCTCTCTGGTCTACCATCGCGAACATTTTCGCAAAGGGAGCAACCCGCTGCTGGTCTATGGCTATGGCTCATATGGCGAGAGTATCGATGCCGATTTCAGCGCCAGCCGGCTGAGCCTGCTCAACCGCGGCTTTGTCTACGCCATCGCCCACGTCCGCGGCGGCGGCGAGCTGGGTCAGCAATGGTATGAAGACGGTAAATTCCTGTGTAAGAAAAATACCTTCAACGACTATCTGGACGTCTGTGACGCGCTGCTTGCCCAGGGGTACGGCGATCCGCGGCTCTGCTACGGCATGGGGGGCAGCGCCGGCGGAATGCTGATGGGCGTGGCCGTGAATGAACGGCCAGAGCTGTTCCATGGCGTGATAGCCCAGGTGCCGTTCGTCGATGTGGTGACCACCATGCTGGATGAAACTATTCCGCTGACCACCGGTGAATTTGAAGAGTGGGGAAATCCGCAGGATGAAACCTATTATCATTATATGAAAAGCTACAGTCCCTATGACGGCGTGAGGGCGCAGGCGTATCCCCACATGCTGGTGACTACCGGTCTGCATGATTCCCAGGTGCAATACTGGGAGCCGGCTAAATGGGTGGCGAAACTGCGGGAACTGAAAACCGACGATAACCTGCTGCTGCTCTGCACCGATATGGATTCCGGACATGGCGGAAAATCCGGGCGCTTCAAAAGCTATGAAGGGGTGGCGCTGGAGTACGCCTTTTTCATCGCCCTGGCGCAGGGGACACTGCCGGGAAAAGCGGCAGTGTAGGCGCTATTCCCCGAGGTAATGCCTGAGCGTCAGGCGCAGTTCGGGGCTCATGCGGTCGAGATTGTTGAATAACCAGCGCAGATAGCCTGGATCGTTTTCAGCAATCTCGGCGACGGCCTTACCCCGGTATTTGCCGAAGGTAAAAGTAGTCAGCAGCGCCGGCCGACCGGTGATATCGGCCATTTCGTCAGGGGTCCAGCCGGAAACATTGATGATATCCAGCAGCAGCGCGGCGGTGATATAGCAGTCATACAGCGCCCGGTGGTGATGCAGTCCCGGCGGCGTAGTCACGTTCAGCTTACGTGATTTATATAACCCCATATTGCTGTATTTGATTCCCGGCCACAGGCGTCGGGCCAGCTTCATCGTACAGATCCACTCGCCGTGCATCTCCGGCAACACCCGGCGATCGAAGCTGGCGTTATGCGCGACGTACCACGGGCTGCCATGATAGTGCGGAATAATCTCCTCAATCCACGGCTTATCGGCGACCATCTCTTCCGTGATCCGGTGGATAGCCATTGCCTGCGGGCTGATGGGCCGATCGGGACGCACCAGATGGCTCATGGGATTGGTAATTTGCCCGTCGACTATATCGACCGAGGCGATTTCAACGATGCCCCCCTGCAGGCCGCAGGTTTCGGTATCAATGACGCGCAGCATGGCTCGCTCCAGAGCAAAACAATAAGCGTAATGGAATTGGCCGGGCTTGCCAACCGACGGGGAGGAGGCGAGCGCGCATTATTTCTGTTTCGGCTCCCACGGTAGTCGCGAAAGGGAGACGGAGGCCAGCCGATGGGCGATCAGTCGTTCACGGAACCAGTCGCGCAGATGTGCAGGCTGTTCACGCTCGACTAAATCAGCGACCACCGGCATATTGTACCGTTCCTTAAAAGCAACGCCGGCGGCGGCGAGATCGACATTGACTTTATCCATCTCATCTTGCGAAATTTTGGCCAGATTTCTTTCCATCATCCACTCCACTCTGCTTATAAATCCGGTCAGGGCCAGATGCCTGGCTCGACTCTGGCATTATACAGGGTTATTCTCTGTGCTACAGACATAACAAAAGGGAATGACGAATATGCGACTTCTTGCTGGACGCGCGTTGCGTCTCTCCGTTGCGCTTGCCGGGATGTTAACCGCGGCGGGCGCCTTCGCCCACGCTCACCTGCAGCAGCAGATCCCGACCGCCGGGGCGCAGCTTTCAGCTTCCCCACAGACGTTGACGCTCAGTTTTTCCGAAGGTATTGAACCCGCATTCAGCGGCGTGACCGTCACCGGTCTGCAGCAGCATGCGGTAGCTACCGGAAAACTGACCCGCAGCGCCGATAATCCCGCCGAGGTCACGTTACCTTTGGCGGAAGCCTTGCCGCCGGGAGAGTACACCGTGGCATGGCATGTGGTCTCGGTGGATGGTCATAAAACCAAAGGGCAATATACCTTTAGCGTGAAGTAAGCGATGCTGACCGGGCTCTATATTACCCTGCGCTTTGGGCACTTTATCTCCCTGATGCTGGCTTTTGGCTGCGTGCTATATGTCGCCTGGTGGGCGCCGGTACCGCTGAGACGCGTGCTGATGCTGCGCTTTTATCCACTACTGCGCCCGCTGCTGCTGATCGGCGCGATCTCTACGCTGGCGCTGTATCTCCTGCAGGGAGGAATGATGGGCGAGGGCTGGACGGATGTCTGGCGACCCGCCGTCTGGCAGGCGGTGGCCGGGACCCGCTTTGGTAGAGTGTGGATCTGGCAGATCCTACTGGCGTGGATCGCGCTTGCGGTAGTGTGGATCCGTCCCCGTCACGGCGCCCGCCAGCTGGTGGCCCTGCTGGCGGCACAGCTGCTGCTTTCCGCCGGGGTAGGGCACGCCGCTATGCACGATGGTCTCACCGGCGTGCTGCAGCGGACAAACCACGCTGTGCATCTCTTCTGCGTCGCCAGCTGGTTCGGCGGTCTGTTGCCCTTTATCTATTGCCTGCGCCTGGCGCAGGGGCGCTGGCGGCCGGCCGCGGTCTATACCATGGCGCGCTTTTCACGTTACGGGCATCTGGCCGTCGCCGGCACGATTGCCAGCGGAGCGCTCAATGCGCTGTTGATCCAGGGAGGATTGATTGGCGCATCGCCGTGGGGACGCATGTTGTTGATCAAATGTGCGCTGGTCGCCGGGATGGTGGTAATTGCGTTAGTGAACAGGTATGTTCTGGTACCGCGCATGTCGGCAAGCGGTTCGCAGGCGGAAAGCCTGATCCTGCGAACCACGCAGGCTGAAATAGGGCTGGGCGCGCTGGCGCTGCTGGCCGTCAGTCTGTTTGCCACCTGGGAACCTTATTGAATTAACTGGCAAAATCATGAAAAAAATTGTTCTGACCATGTTGTTACTGGCAAGCTCCGGGGCTGCTCTGGCAGCGCCGCAAATTATCACCGTGAGCCGTTTTGAGGTGGGGAAGGAGAGCTGGGCGTTCAACCGGGAAGAGGTTATGTTGACCTGTCGACCGGGTAACGCGCTTTACGCCATCAACCCGAGCACGCTGGTTCAGTATCCGCTCAATGAGGTGGCTGAGCAGCAGGTCAAAGCCGGCAAAACCACCGCGCAGCCGATCTCAGTGATCCAGATCGACGATCCGCAGCATCCGGGACAAAAAATGAGCCTCGCGCCCTTTATCGAGCGAGCGAAGAAGCTCTGCTAAACTTTCTCGCTATCCTGCTGTAATAACATTAAAAAAACCGCCCTTGCCGGACAACGGCAGTGGCGGTTTTTTCGCTGGCAGAGGCCCCCTTTCCAGGAATTATGCAGCCACTTTGGCCGCGGACTGGAAAAGCTGACGCGTTAAACTATTCTTATAGTGCAAGGCGACTTAGCCTGCATTAATGCCAACTTTTAGCGCACGGCTCTCTCCCAAGAGCCATTTCCCTGGACCGAATACAGGAATCGTATTCGGTCTCTTTTTATCTTTATCTGTCTTCTTTCTCAATAGCCAGCGACATCCTGTCAGTCAAACACCCGCTGGCCTCTGGATGTCCCGTTATAGCACACCGTTTTTAGCATACACAATTCATTTACACATAAATCGCATCCTGTGGAAGGGGAGGTGGCAAAGGTGGAACCGTAAACGAGGGCGGAGAAAAGAAAAAACCTGCACCTAAACAGGCCCGGCGTGCAGGTTAACTGGCGGGCCAACATCGGAAGCCTGCTAGTATACATATTTGTATGATAAATAAAATAAGCAAAATCTAAACGATTTGGCAATTCATGCGATTACACCTCGCCGGCTGACGAGGTGGCATAAATAATAAGCACGAGCACTTTTGCGGGCGGAAAATATTATTGCGGAACGCTGAATGTAGGGTATATCTGACTTTCCAGATAGCAGAGCAATAGCCAAATTTCATCGCTGAAAATAAACCATATGCTCCCGAGCAGAATGACCGCCAGAATAATCAGCAGAAAAATTTCGGTTTTACTCATTATGCAAGCGACTATCCGGTGGCCTTCGGGGACCCTGATAGTAGCGAAATATTGACATAATAAGCAAACGCCATGTTGTAATTCGGCTTCACCGACAGCGCAATTTAGTCACCGGCATGCCGCTGCGTCAATATTGCCACCTGCTCCGTCAGCTGATCCAGCAGCTGGAATCGCCGCCGATATTCAGCCCGTTTTTTACTGGCGATACTCTCCAGCGATTTTCTTTCCAGACATAGCGGTAGCCGCCAGCGCCAGGGGCTTTCTGGCTGGCCGTCGATAGACTGCCAGAACTCGTCGTAGCTGGCGTGGAAATGGCGGCCTTTGCTCAGGCGATAGCGCAGGGCGCGGAACACGTGACCATTATCGCTGACGCCGTAAATAGCCGCGATTTGGCTGCGCGCGGCCAGCTGCCAGATAAACTCCAGCAGCAGGCGCTTCGGAAACAGGCCGTAGCAGGCGCGAGTCGCCTGCTTAATCACCTCATGAGAAACGTGACGTCGTGGCCCCTGCAGACCGCCGATAACCAGCTGCCAGGCATCGTGATCACGGGTTACGCTGAAGGTGGCGCTGGCCAGCAGGGTGTGGTCGCTGTCGCGCAGCCACAGAGTGGTTTCACCCTCACGTTCGGCTTTGCCTGCCGAGGAGGCATAAAGAGTAAACCGGCGGTCCTCTTTTCCGTTTAACGTCAGCAGCGGGACCTCAGACACCGCGGTCATAGCGTGCGCCAGCCGCGATCCGCGTAGGGTGTCGATATAGCGATAATGGTTGATTACCGCCACCGCCCGCTGCCAGGCGTTGAGATCGCGGGTCAGATATTGACGGTGTACTTTGCCCGGCAGCGTAGCCTGTGCGGCCAGCAGCTGATTAAAATCATCCCGAGCGCTGAGCGCTTCCAGCATCGCTCTGGTGGCGTTATAAAATAAGGCCGTGCGCAGCAAAAACTTAAAGCGGTAATTTTTTTGCCGCCAGATGGGGGCAGGTGTCAATCTGCCCATCACCAGATCGGCAATAAGATGCGAGCGCGGCGCTAGCACGCCGGATGAATGCAGGCTATTGTCTGTCACGATAAACACCTCGTTGTGATTTCCCCCTATTTTAAAGCGAGCCACTGACAAGCTTAATCCTCTGGCGGACTATATTTGCCGTCTGTTTAAAATTGATTGAGGTGTAAATTAAATTCCGTGGACCTTTGCTGGAATTACCTATAATTACCGCTGAGAGGTAATTATATGTATCAACGTATTAACGGCAGCGACTGGCGTAATATCTGGCTGATGGGCGATCTGCATGGCTGCTTTGCGCTGCTGATGAATCGCCTGCGTCAGCTGCGTTTTGATCCCTGGGCCGATCTGCTGATCTCGGTGGGCGATCTGATCGATCGCGGGCCGCAGAGCGCCGATTGTCTTGGCCTGTTGCGCTGTCGCTGGTTCAGGGCCGTTCGGGGGAATCATGAGCAGATGGCGCTGGAGGCGCTGGAGAGCGGAGATATGCGGCTCTGGCAGATGAACGGTGGCGACTGGTACGTCAAGGGTGATGCGCGGCAGCGGGCCGACGTCGATCGGCTGCTGGCGCACTGTCGGCGGCTACCGTTGATTATTGAAGTGGAATGCGGGAAAGCGCGGCATGTGATCGCCCACGCCGATTACCCGGCGCCGGTCTATCGCTGGCAGCAGCCGGTGGATCCCCAACGGGTACTATGGAGCCGCCATCGTCTGAGTGAACACCTGGCGGGGCGCCATGGCGCTATTGCCGGCGCGGACCATTTCTGGTTTGGCCATACGCCGCTTCAGGCGCGTTATGACCACGATAATCAACACTATATTGATACGGGCGCTGTGTTTGGTGGGACGCTGACGCTGGTGGCGCTGCAGTCGGCAGGCTAAAAGTCGCTGTATTCGCTGGCGGGTTGCCAGAAGCCATCAATAAAATCTTCTATCGGGTAGCAGCCACCGTGGCGGATCCGCTGATCCTCCATCGCCACTAAGCACTGCGTTTCCTCGCGGTAGACGTCAACCACAATGTCCTCGCAGCCGCCATCCAGATAGCAAATAAACAACACTAAGGCAAACATCCTGGCCTCATGCTCGGGTTCACATACTATTTAGTGTAGGGGATGACGGCGGGACGGGGAAATAAATAACCCGTCTCAGGCGACGGGTTCATTGGTGTCAGGCAAGGCGCATGACCCAGGCATCGGACTGGCGGTCGTAATGTTTACGGTAGAGAACGGAATGTTCGCCATTGAGAATCGCGGGCACGCTGGTGTCGGCATCCCAGGCGTCAAGCTGCATACATAAGTCTGGATCGGATTTGCAGGGTATGCTTAACGTTCGCTCACCCTGATGCTCACCGTGCAGTTCGGCATCGTCTATTTCGAACGCGCCGATGCGGACATTGGTTTTACTCATCGCTTCACCCCATTTTTCAGCTGAGTTGTGGTACGACCAGTTATGGCCGTTATTTTTCAGCGTAGTCAATGGGGCGAAAAGCGCCAGTCAAAAAGTGCGCATTTTTTGCGCGGCCTCACACCTTGCCGGCAAAAAGTTTTCCATCGCGCACCAGTTCGCGCGGATAGCTGTTCTTCAGTCGGGAGCCGACGCGCTTCGCCAGGCCCAGCGGGACGCCCTGGAAGGTCACAATGGTTTCATCCTGCCCAGGCGCGGTTTGCGGATAGACGTCGCGCCCGCGATACCATTCCTCCGCTTCCTCCTGCGACAGCTCGAAGGCGCGCTGCGGCGCGGCAAAGGCGATAACCGCCTCATGCTGCCAGCGGTACCCCTTATTGTGCAGCTCCGCCAGGCGCACGCCGATGCGAGAAAAGCGCACCTTGCCGAACAGGGACTCCAAAGCCAGCGGAAACAGCCACAGCTCTTTATCCCGCTGCCACAGCGTATGGCCTGCGTCCCACTCCAGGCCAACAGCCCTGGCGGCGGCAGTTACCGCGGCGGCCTCCCGGTCCTTCAGCGGCGTAAACGGGAATTTACCGACCTTATAGCCTGGCGCCGGGAGCGGATCGATCGCCGCAGTTTTGCGCAACCTTGCGACAAAGAAGCCTTCGCAATCGTAAATTTGCGGAAAAACGTGCAGAAAACCTTCCGCGGTTAAGGCGTCGGCTGCGCCGGGAAACAACTCTCCCAGCGGCAGGATCTCCACCGCCTGCGGATAGCGGGACAGCAGCCACTCAATGACCGATTGATTTTCTTCACGATTCAGGGTGCAGGTGGAATACACCAGCGTCCCGCCAGGGCGCAGAGCATGGAAGGCGCTGTCGATAAGCTCGCGCTGAGTGGCGGCGATGTCGAGGTTGCTCTCCGGCGACCAGTTTTTCAGCGCGTCGGCGTCTTTACGTACAACCCCTTCGCCGGAGCAGGGGGCGTCAAGCAGGATGGCATCGAAGGTTTCGGGCAAGGCCGCGCCAAAAACCCGGCCGTCGAAGTGGGTCAGAGCGACGTTGCTGATGCCGCAGCGGCTGATGTTGGCATGCAGCACCTTCACCCGGCTGGCGGAGAATTCATTGGCGAGAATGCCGCCCGCGTTGCCCATTCGGGCTGCAATTTGGGTGGTTTTCGATCCCGGGGCGGCGGCAACGTCCATCACCCGTTCGGGCTGCCGGTTATCGGCGAACAGGGCGGCGACCGGCAGCATCGAACTGGCTTCCTGAATATAGAACAGCCCGCTGAGATGTTCGGCGGTACTGCCCAGCGGCAGCGCGTCGTCATCCTCTCGCTCGATCCAGAATCCCTCTGCGCACCAGGGCACCGGCGCGAGCTGCCAGCCGTAGGGGGCAACCAGAGAGAGGAAATCATCGACGCTAATCTTCAGCGTATTGACGCGAATACTGCGGCGTAGCGGGCGCTGACAGGCGGCGATAAAGTCGTCGAAAGAGAGATGCGCTGGCATCGCCGCGCGCATTTGAGCGAGAAACGCTTCAGGGAAATAGACAGTATTTTCAGCCACGGGCAGCGCACCACAGAAAAAAAAGGGTGCGCAGTTTAGCACAAACGCCCCGGCGCGTGACACCGGGGCGTGCGGTTTACCCTCTCCCCGCGCCCGGCGTTGCCCGGGGCGGGAGAAGGGGGCATTACTGCGGCAGAGCGGTGCCCCACTCCCGCCACTCTTTCGGCTCGCTCTCCTGCAGCAGGAAGTGCTTGCCATCCTGGGCCTTCGGCGCCAGCGGCGTGCCCGGCGGCGTGGCAAAGGCGATCCCGCCGCGGATAAACTGATTGAAGGTACCGGTTTTCACCACCCCGCCAATCAGGCCGAAGTCGAGGCTGTAACCCGAGGCCAGCCAGAACACCGAGTTATTACGTACCAGGTACTGGTAGCGCTTACTGATGCGCAGCTTAACCATCACCCGGTCAGACATCGACCCCAGCGACAGTCCGGTAACCGTCCCGACTTCCAGTCCGCGGAACAGGACCGGCGTACCGATGCCAAGCGACCCCGCCTCCGGCGCTTCCACCACGATGTTCAGGCCGTCGATATAACGCGAATCGCTGATCGTCGTATCCTGGATCTCAAAATCGCGTCGTGCCGGGCCGCGGCCGGGCTCAACGTTGATGTAGGCCTGGAACAGGGTGTCGAGATGTTCCACGCCCGCGGCGGAGATTTGCGGGGTGATCACCGAGAAGCGGGTCCCGGCGCGGGCGAAGGTGCCGACGTATTCCGGATAGAGCACCGCTTTCGCCTGCACTTCGTTTTTGGCGGTGATTAGCTCCAGCGACTGGATTTGACCGATGTCGATGCCGAGATAACGAATCGGCATCCCGGCCGCCATCTTCCCGGCGTCGTACGCGTGCAGGGTGATTTGGCCGCCCACGGCGCGCGCCGCCGTTTCAGATGCATAAAGGATACGTTTGTTATTCAGCCGTGCTCCGGCGCTGCTGCCATTGAGGTTATCGAAACTGATCGCCCCTTTGATCGCGCGCGCCAGCGGCGAGGCCTGCACGGTGAGTCCGTTACCGTCAAGCTTGACCTTCGCACCGCCTTCCGCCCAGAAGACGCTGTTGTTGGTCAGCAGGTAGCGGTACTCCGGCTTGATATGCAGATCGATATCGAATGCATCCTTGCGCGGTTTGACGGCGATGATCTCGCCGACGGCGAATTTACGATACAGCACCACCGAGCCGGCCTGAACGTCAGGCAGCGTCTCAGCAGACAGGCTCAGGGTAGTAGTCGGCACTTCGCTCAGGCTATTTTCCTGCGCCTTTTCAAGGTTAGCGTACAGCGGATAGCTGCTTTGCATTTTGTCTTTTTCGCCGGGGATCACCCTGATCCCGCCGTTCACCCATTCGCTGGCGCTGGCGCCCAGCACCTGCACGCCGTCGAGCCCCACTTTGACGTCCAGACGACTGTTAACCACAAATTTGCTGTCGCCGTGAATTAGATCGCGGTATTCAGGGTCAATGGCAACCTGAAAGGTCACCCCTTTGGCCGTCAGTTTACGCTCCAGCACCTGGCCGACTTTTACTCCGTGCAGCACCAGCGGCTGACCGCCGTCGATGCCGTAGCTCTCCGGCGCCGAGAGGGTAACGGTGGCGACGTTGGGCTCATCCAGCAGCGCTTTATCCGCCGGCATTACCGAGAAGTGATTGCGTGGCTCGCCTTCGCCGGGCACCAGCTCAAAGGTATTGCCGGTGAGCAGGGTGCTAATGCTGGGGTTATCGAGGGAGAGCTTCGGCTTCTTCATCTGAATCAGCGTTTTCTCCCGCAGCAGCGTCACCACGCTCGGGTCGACGGTCATCTCGCCAGTAACTTTGCCGCCGGGGTTTAGATTCAGTTTGCTTAACTGGCCCACCTCCAGCCCCTGATACATGAGCGGCGTCGAGCCTGCTTTCAGTCCGTCGCCATCAGGCAGATCGAGGGTCACTACCACGCCGCGCTGGCTATGCGCCAGATCTTCATACAGGTGATATTCATCGTTTTGCGAGGCGACATGCGAATCGGCGGGGGAGTCAAAGGCGATGGCGCCGTTCACCAGCGCGGACAGGTTCTCCAGTTGCACTTTGGCCCCGCTCAGACCGACGTCGGCCTTGACGCCTGAGACGTTCCAGAAGCGGCTGCCTTTTTTCACCAGATTGGTAAACCGGCGCTCAATTAGCACATCGATGGTCACCCCCTGATTATTGGCATTCAGGGAATAGTCATACACCCGCCCGACCGGGATTTTTCGGAAGTAGACCAGCGAGCCGCTGTTCAGAGAGCCAAGATCCGGCGCCTGCAGGTGGATCATTAGCTCGCCGTTGTTGATGCGGTATTTAGGTTGGGTGTCGAGGGCGACAAAGTGATCTTCGGGTTCACCCTTGCCCGGCATCATGCCGATGTAGTTCCCGCCCACCAGCGCATCGAGGCCCGATACGCCGGCCAGAGAGGCTTTCGGCGTGACCAGCCAGAACTGGGTCTCTTTGCGCAGCGCATCTTTCATATCGCGTTTGATGCTGGCCGAAACCTCAATCTTACTCAGATCTTTACTGAGGCTAATATCCTGGACGGTGCCGACTTCAACCCCCTGATAGCGGATCGGCGTCCGTCCCGGCACGATGCCGTTCGCGGACTGGAAATCAATCGTAATCGTCGATCCGCGATCGTCAAAGCTGGTCCAGATTAGCCAGGCGGCAATCAGCAACGCGATGACCGGCAGCAGCCAGAATGGCGAAATACGGCGTTTGGTTTTTATTCTGGCTTCAGTCTGCGAAGCGGGCGTTTCCTGACTCATGTGCGTCCCAAAGTAAGCGGCTGTCCAGCCATTCAACTGCAAGAATAGTTAAAATTACCGCGCCGCCAAAGTAAACCGCAGCCGGCCCCATGGTGAAGGCGAGGAGCTGATCGCGATTTATTAGCGACATGGTGAGTGAGATAACAAACAGATCCAGCATCGACCAACGGCCAATCCAGGTGATTAGCCGCAGCAGCAGGATGCGGGTGCGCAATCCCTGCTCGCACTTGAATTGTATGCTGAGCAGCAGGGTAAATAACACTATAACTTTGGTGAATGGCACCAAAATACTGGCGATAAACACGACCCCGGCAATGGCGATATTGCTGCTGGCCAGGGAGATGATCCCCGAGAGGATCGTGTCGTCCTGGCGCGCGCCGTTGACGTAGATGATGGAGATTGGCAACAGGTTGGCCGGAAAGAGGAAAACCAGCGAGGCAATCAGCGCCGCCCAGCTGCGCTGCAGGCTCTGCGGTCGGCGATGATGCAGCGGCGTGTGGCAGCGTCGGCAGCGGCCGCGCGCGTCGCGATAGCCGGTGTAATGGCAGCCGGTGCACACCTGCAGATTATTATCGGCGCGGGTCGCCGGACGCTCGGGATAGAAACGCTCCCATAGCTCTTCGACGTTCATATGAATAAGCGTCAGGATGCTCAACAACGTCAGGGAGATAAACGCCACCAGACCGATGCCCGGCTGCAGGAAGGCGTAATCCTGCACCTTGATGGAGGCGACGCCGATGCCCACCAGATAGATATCCAGCATCACCCACTCTTTAAGCTTGCCGAGCATCAGCAGCACCGGCCGCAGGTTCATCCCCAGCACATTGCCCAGCCAGAGATAGCTGATGGAGACCACCAGCAGCACCGGGGCGACCACCGCGCAAAACAGCACCATGGCGGCGGTAATCGGATCGCCCTGCGCGGTCATCTGCCAGATCCCCTGCAGGACGTTGGCGTCGATGCGTACGCCCAACAGATGCAGGCGCAGCAGAGGTTCAGACCAGGCGAAAGGCATGAGCAATAGCATCGCGAGGGCCATGCTGCCCAGGCGGGTCAGCGACCAGTCGCGGCCATCGCGCACCTTCGCGTTACAGCGCGGACACCAGGCGCTTTGGTTGCGTTTGAGCACCGGTAAGCGGAAGAGCATGTCACACTGCGTACAGCGCTGGTAATGCGCATAGGGAAGCGGCGTGCTGACGGTATGCACGACCATCTTTTTCGCAGGTTTGAGGGTGGGTGTTTTTATCGGCATTTATTACGTACAGGAATGAATGTATCTCACTATCTTAACCTATGAATGAATTCATCTTGAGCCCAAGCGCATTTAATGCTTATTTTAGTAGGCTGTACGTATCAGGCAGTAAGACAACAAAGTGAAGATATAATGAGCAAAACAGAATTTTACGCGGATCTGAACCGCGATTTCCAGGCATTAATGGCAGGTGAAACCAGTTTTCTGGCGATGATCGCCAATACCAGCGCGCTGCTGTTCGAGCGGCTGAGCGAGGTCAACTGGGCCGGTTTCTACCTTCTGGAAGGCGATACCCTGGTGTTGGGACCGTTCCAGGGCAAACTGGCCTGCGTGCGGATCCCGGTCGGGCGAGGCGTATGCGGCGCGGCGGTGGCGCAGGCTCAGGTCCAGCGCGTCGAGGACGTCCACGCCTTTGACGGCCACATTGCCTGCGATGCCGCCAGTAATTCGGAAATTGTCTTCCCTCTGCGCGTGAATGGCCAGATTATCGGCGTGCTGGATATCGATAGTCCGGCTTACGGGCGCTTCACCGCTGAAGATGAGCAGGGGTTGCGCACGCTGGTCGAGCATCTGGAAAAACTCATTGCGGCCACGGATTATCAAAAAATCTTTACCCGTGTCGTGGGATAATCAACGGATAACGTAGCATTTAGCGAGGACGTCATTATAATGTCGCCTGTTCATGCCTGCGGCTTGTTGGCTACGTCCGTTGTAATCAGGAAATTTCATGGAAAATCAACCTAAGTTGAATAGCAGTAAAGAAGTTATCGCCTTTCTGGCCGAACGTTTCCCGCAGTGCTTTAGCGCTGAAGGTGAAGCGCGCCCCCTGAAAATCGGAATTTTTCAGGATCTCGTTGAGCGAGTGGGTGGTGAGATGAATCTCAGCAAGACCCAGCTTCGCGCTGCATTACGTCTCTACACGTCCAGCTGGCGTTATCTGTACGGCGTAAAAGCCGGCGCTATTCGCGTTGACCTGGATGGCAATCCGTGCGGCGAACTGGAAGAGCAGCACATTGCCCATGCGCGTCAGCAGCTGGAAGAAGCGAAAGCTCGCGTTCAGGCGCAGCGCGCAGCCCAGCAGGCGAAAAAACGCGAAGCCGCTGCGGCCGCAGGCCAGCAGGATGAAGGCGTTCGCCGCGAGCGTAAACCGCGTCCTCAGCAGCCGCGTCGTAAAGAAGGCGCTGAACAGCGTAAACCGCGTCCTGTTGCGGCCAAAGCCCCGCGTGAAGAGCGTCTTACTCCGGTATCGGATGTATCCGTTCTGACCGTCGGCCAGGCGCTGAAGGTAAAAGCAGGCAATAACGCCATGGACGCCACCGTTCTGGAAATCACCAAAGATGGCGTTCGTGTACAGCTGACTTCTGGTATGTCAATGATTGTACGCGCAGAACACCTGGTGTTCTGAAACGGAGGCCGGGCCAGGCATGAACACATTTTTTAAAATCACCGCGCTTGCGGGCCTGCTGGCAATAGCAGGCCATGCATTCGCTGTTGATGACATAACCCGCGCAGATCAAATCCCCGTGCTGAAAGAAGAGCCGCAGCACGCGACGGTAAGCGAGCGCGTGACGTCGCGCTTTACCCGCTCTCATTACCGTCAGTTTGATCTCGACAACGCCTTCTCGGCAAAGATTTTTGACCGTTACCTGAACCTGCTGGACTACAGCCACAATGTGCTGCTGGCCAGCGATGTGGCGAAGTTTGCGGCTAAAAAAGACCAAATTGGCGATGAGCTGCGCAGCGGGAAACTGGACGTCTTTTACGACCTCTACAACCTGGGGCAGCAGCGCCGCTTCGAGCGCTATCAGTATGCGCTGAAGGTGCTTGAACGTCCGATGGACTTTACCGGCAATGATAATTTCAATCTTGACCGCTCCAAAGCGCCGTGGCCAAAAGACGAGGCCGAGCTGAACAAGCTGTGGGACGCTAAGGTTAAGTTTGACCAGTTAAGCCTGAAGCTGGCGGGTAAAGACGATAAAGAGATCCGCGACACCTTAACCCGTCGCTATAAGTTTGCTATCCGTCGCCTGGCGCAAACCAACAGCGAAGATGTCTTCTCGCTGGCGATGACCGCCTTCGCTCGCGAAATCGATCCGCACACAAATTATCTGTCGCCGCGTAATACCGAGCAGTTCAATACCGAAATGAGCCTCTCACTCGAGGGGATCGGCGCCGTGCTGCAGATGGATGATGACTATACCGTCATTAATTCGCTGGTGGCGGGCGGTCCAGCCGCGAAAAGCAAAGCGATCAGCGTCGGCGATCGCATCGTTGGCGTTGGCCAGACCGGGAAGTCGATGGTTGATGTCATCGGCTGGCGTCTGGATGACGTCGTGGCGCTGATTAAAGGGCCGAAGGGCAGCAAGGTTCGTCTTGAAATCCTGCCGGCCGGTAAAGGAGCCAAGACGCGTATTGTAACGCTGACCCGCGAGCGCATTCGTCTGGAAGACCGTGCGGTGAAGATGTCGGTGAAAACCGTCGGGAAAGAAAAAGTCGGCGTGCTGGATATTCCAGGCTTTTACGTTGGCCTGACCGATGACGTGAAAGTGCAGCTGCAGAAGCTGGAAAAACAGAACGTCAGCAGCATCATCATTGACCTGCGCAGCAACGGCGGCGGAGCGCTGACAGAGGCGGTATCGCTCTCGGGTCTGTTTATTCCGTCCGGCCCGGTAGTGCAGGTGCGGGATAATAATGGCAAAGTGCGCGAAGACAGCGACAACGATGGCGTGGTTTATTACAAAGGGCCGCTGGTGGTGCTGGTTGACCGCTTTAGCGCCTCGGCGTCTGAAATCTTCGCCGCAGCGATGCAGGACTATGGCCGCGCGCTGATCGTTGGCGAACCGACCTTCGGTAAAGGGACGGTACAGCAGTATCGCTCGTTGAATCGTATTTACGATCAAATGCTGCGTCCGGAGTGGCCGGCGTTGGGTTCCGTCCAGTACACCATCCAGAAGTTCTATCGTATTAACGGCGGCAGTACGCAGCGCAAAGGCGTGACGCCGGATATCATGATGCCAACCGGCAATGAAGATCGCGAAACCGGCGAGCAGTATGAAGACAACGCGCTGCCGTGGGATAGCATCAACGCGGCCACCTATGTGAAGTCCGGGGATCTGACCCCGTTTGGACCGGAGCTGCTCAAGCGCCACGACGAGCGTATTGCGCAGGATCCTGAATTCCAGTACATCATGAAGGATATTGCCCGTTATAACGCGATGAAGGACAAACGTAACATCGTCTCTCTGAACTACGCCCAGCGTGAGAAAGAGAACGAAGAAGATGATGCGATTCGTCTGGCGCGGATTAACGATCGCCTGAAACGCGAAGGCAAGCCGCCGCTGAAAAAACTGGACGATCTGCCGAAGGATTACCAGGAGCCGGATCCGTATCTTGATGAAACGGTCCATATCGCGGTAGACCTGGCGCATCTGGAAAAAGCGCGCCCGGCGGTGGAACCGCCGGCCAGCAAATAAGTTGCTAACGGGCACCCTGAGAGGTGCCCGTTTTTTTTGTGCGCGTTGTCATCGCCATTCAGCTCATCTAACAAAATGTCAACCTGCGCTGCCGCTGTCAGCAAGATGCTACAAAATGTAAAGTTGTGTTTTTATCGTGACTTAGCGGGGGCTGATGGTTGAAAATTGCAGCCTGACCCATACGATGTGGGTAATCGCATAGTGCGTTTTGTTAAATTGAGGTAAAAAGAAAATTATGATGCGAATCGCGCTTTTCCTGCTGACGAACCTGGCAGTGATGGTCGTGTTCGGGCTGGTGTTAAGCCTCACGGGGATCCAATCCAGCAGCATGACCGGTCTTCTGATTATGGCCCTGCTGTTCGGCTTCGGTGGTTCTATCGTTTCGCTGATGATGTCGAAGTGGATGGCGCTGAAGTCAGTGGGTGGGGAAGTGATCGAGCAGCCGCGCAACGAAACGGAACGCTGGCTGATGAATACCGTTGCGCAGCAGGCGCAGCAGGTAGGTATTGCCATGCCGCAGGTAGCTATCTATCACGCGCCTGACATTAACGCCTTCGCCACCGGCGCGCGTCGTGACGCCTCGCTGGTCGCCGTCAGCACCGGGCTGTTGCAAAACATGAGCCGTGATGAAGCGGAAGCGGTCATTGCCCATGAAATCAGCCACATCGCCAATGGCGATATGGTTACCATGACCCTGATCCAGGGGGTGGTGAACACCTTCGTTATCTTTATCTCCCGCGTTATCGCGCAGATTGCGGCCGGTTTCCTCGGCGGCAACCGGGAAGATGAAGGGGAGAGCAGCAATGGCAACCCGCTGATCTACTTCGCCGTCGCCACGGTGCTTGAGCTGGTGTTCGGTATTCTGGCCAGCATAATCACCATGTGGTTCTCGCGTTACCGTGAGTTCCATGCTGACGCCGGCTCGGCGCGTCTGGTAGGCCGCGAGAAGATGATTGCAGCCCTGCAGCGTCTGAAAACCAGCTATGAGCCGCAGGAAGCCAGCAGCATGATGGCGTTCTGCATTAACGGTAAAGCGAAATCCATGAGCGAACTGTTTATGACTCACCCGCCGCTGGATAAGCGTATTGAAGCCCTGCGTAGCGGTGAATATCTGAAATAATCTATCTTCTGACGCTGAAAACGAAAATCCGCAGCCCGCAAGCTGCGGATTTTTTTTACCGTCCGTCAGGCTGCGCGCGGCTGAGTGACCCGCAGACCGCTAATTAGCGCGGCGACGATAGCCAGGGTGCCGGCCAGCAGCAGGGCGGTGTGGGTGCCGTTGTTACCGAGCAAATTGAATAGCAGCGCCACCAGCGCCGCGCCGGTGCTCTGTCCGAGCAGGCGAGCGGTGCCCAGCATGCCGCTGGCGCCGCCGCTACGATGGCTCGGAGCCGAGGCGACGATGGTATGGTTGTTCGGCGACTGAAACAGCCCGAAGCCGGCGCCGCACAGCGCCATGCGCCAGATGATATCCAGATCGGAGGGCGACGAGGGCAGCAGCGCCAGGCCGAACAGGCCGCAGGCCATAATCAGCAGGCCGACAGCCCCCAGCAGCCCGGCATGACATTTCTCGATCAAATAGCCGGCCAGCGGCGCCATCACCATGGTCGCTAACGGCCACGGCGTTAGCAGCAGACCAGTCTCCACTTCGCTGCGCCCCATCATCGACTGCAGAAAAAAGGGCAGGGAGACCATCGCCAGCATCTGCGCGCAGAAGGAGCAGATGGAAGTGCAGATAGAGAGAGAGAAGAGTGGGATACGCAGCAGGTCGACCGGCAGCAGGGGGACGGGCATCGTGAGCTGGCGGCGAACGAAGAAGAACCCCACCACCAGCATAGCGGCGACCTCCGCCAGCACCAGCTGAGTGGACTGCCCCTGGGCGAAACCGCTCAGGGCGGTGATCAGCAGCCCGAAGGTAAGGGCGTTCATAATGGCGCTCGGCAGATCGAAGCGGATGATTTTGCTGCGCGCGCTGTTGGGCGGCAGAAAGCGCATGGCCAGAACAAAGGCGACGATGCCGAGAGGCACGTTAATTAAAAACAGCCATTGCCATGAGGCGAGGGAGAGGATCGCTGCGGCGATAGTCGGGCCTGCCGCCGAAGAGACGGCAACGACAAAGGAGTTAATGCCCATGCCGCGACCAAGAAAGCGCTGCGGATAAATCAGACGGATCAGCGCGGTGTTGACGCTCATCAGCGCGGCGCCGCCCAATCCCTGCGCGACGCGGGCGAAGGTTAGCATTTCGAGGCTACGCGACAGCGCGCAGGCCAGCGAGGTAAAGATAAACACCACCAGGCCTATCTTATAGATACGCCGATAGCCGACCATGTCGCCGAGGAAGGAGAGCGGCAGCAGGGCGATGACAATGGCGATTTGGTAGGCGTTAACGATCCAGATTGAAGCCGCCGGTGAGGCGTTGAGATCGCTGGCGATAGTCGGCAGCGCGACGTTGGCGATAGCCCCGTCAAGCACGGCCATGGTCAGCCCAAGCACGATGGTCAGAATGGCGCCATAGCGTTGCGGCAACGGCACGCCATCAGAAGAATTTTTATCCATGGTGAATATGAGTCTTAAATGAAACGGTTTTTTGAATGATGAGTTTAGCATTGATTAATTCGCAGTATGTCGCAGATTTGTAACGAAGTGGCAGAAGAATGATTGCGGCTCAGAGGCGGCGAATTTATAATAAAAACCGGTTCTAATTTTTATAAAACAGTTACGACGAGGTGATAAATGGCAGGTGCAGATTTGGATAAACAGCCAGATTCTGTCTCTTCGGTATTGAAGGTTTTCGGCATCCTACAGGCGCTGGGTGAAGAGCGTGAAATTGGCATTACCGAACTGTCCCAGCGCGTCATGATGTCGAAAAGCACCGTTTATCGCTTTTTACAGACCATGAAATCACTGGGCTATGTGGCACAGGAAGGAGAGTCTGAGAAATACTCTCTCACCCTCAAGCTGTTCGAACTGGGCGCGCGCGCGCTGCAGAACGTCGACCTGGTGCGCAGCGCCGATATTCAGATGCGCGAACTTTCGCGACTGACGAAAGAGACCATCCATCTTGGGGCGCTGGATGAAGACAGTATCGTCTACATCCATAAAATTGACTCGATGTATAACCTGCGGATGTACTCGCGTATTGGCCGCCGCAACCCGCTGTACAGTACCGCGATTGGCAAGGTGCTGCTGGCATGGCGCGATCGCAGCGAAGTGGAGCAGATCCTCGACGGCGTGGAGTATAAGCGCAGCACCGAGCGGACCATTACCAGCACCGAGGAGTTGCTGAAAGTGCTGGATGGCGTTCGCGAGCAGGGCTATGGCGAGGATAATGAGGAACAGGAAGAGGGGCTGCGCTGCATTGGCGTGCCGGTGTTTGACCGTTTCGGCGTGGTCATCGCCGGGCTGAGCATCTCATTCCCAACGCTACGTTTCTCTGAAGAACGCTTGCATGAATACGTGGCGATGCTCCACCAGGCGGCGCGTAAGATTTCTGAACAAATGGGATACAACGACTATCCGTTCTGAGGCGGCGGATAACGGGGTTGGCGACCGCGGCGCTACGTCGCGATCGCCGGTTCGATGTTAGCCGTTATCAACCACGGTTGTGCTTTTACGCAGCAGAGGGCAACTGCTGACGCCGATCACTCCGCTGTCGGAATGAACATAAAGTGCGGTGCTGACTCCGCGGGCGGTGAGATATTGGCACTTAAGACCCAGACCGCCGACGTTTTCCTCACTGTGGAATAACACCCCATAACCGCTCAATAATACGCCAATCCATAAGATAGCCACCAAGATAATAGTACGAATGATTAATCGCATTGATGCCTCATTATTTGTATGATCCCTGGCTTGATTTTGACACGAACACGTTTTGAAACAAGTCGATGATTCCTAAACTTACCTTTCGTAATACAGTTAGCCGCGGTTTAAGAAGGCCGTGCTATCCTGGCGACATTGCGTACTGATGCGGAGAGTGGAGTGAAAAAATTACGGTGGGTTTTACTGATAGTCATCATAGCAGGCTGCCTGTTGCTGTGGACTCAGATGCTTAACGTAATGTGCGACCAGGATGTTCAGTTTTTCAGCGGCATTTGCACTATTAATAAATTTATTCCGTGGTAAGACATTTTTCTGCCGACTGATTTCCTTCTGCGCCGCGGGTGGTAGAATGAACGCCTTCTCTTTGAGGTGGTGAAATGAGTGAGTTACTAAATCCTGGGATTTTAAATCTGGCATCGCTGGCTGTGTCCGTGGCGCTGCTGCTTGTCGGTCTGTTGTTATGGTTCTTCGTCAACCGCGCCAGTTCGCGGGCCAATGAGCAGATAGAGCTGCTGCAAGCGCTGCTGGATCAGCAAAAGCGGCAGAATGCGCTGTTACGTCGCCTGTGCGAAGCTAATGCGCCAGAGAAAGAGGATATGGCTGAGCCGACCGTCGCCGGCAAGGCGAAAGGGGAGGATGAGTTTATCCGCCTGGTAGCTGAACGTTAAGGTGCCCGACAGGTGTGCATCATAAGATGCGCACCTGCATGATAGCGGGCGGTAATATCTTATTCTTATTCCATTATTCCTTTCTTAGTGCAATATCCTCTTTATTACACGCTGTAAATAAAGTCATTCTCGCCGCGTTTATTGTTGGGTAACGTGACACTGTCATCTTTTTTTCATTATTAAGGTGCAGAATTAGCACTATTTTTAGCGTGACGACTAACAGGTTTTATTATCACTACACTGGCACGGCTTAGCGATTTTTAGCCTGGAGTTATAACGAATTATGCGCATCAATATTCACCGTTGCCCACCAGACGCTTACATTACAGCAGTTCGTGTACGGACATACCTGGACGAAGCGAAGTTGTTGAGCTATGGTAAAAAAGTTGCAGTAATGAGGCAACGAATGGGCGATATTGGCTGATGCTGTAGCGCCTTGCCAGGGGCGGCAAAGACGCATAAATGTGCAGGCGATCAAATGATTACCTTATAATTTGTGCGAACGATCGAGACACGTTTAAAAATGGCTTGCCATTATTTACGTAGTGTGTGATAACACGTTTCGGGTTAAACGAGGTACAGTTCTGTTTATGTGTGGCATTTTCAGTAAAGAAGTCCTGAGTAAACACGTTGTCGTTGAATACCGCTTCTCTGCCGAACCTTAAATTAGTGCCTCATGCAGTTATGTGTCAGTTTTATCTAGGTAAACGCCAGCAGGCGAAGAAAACAGTCTAAGGAATTTTGCAAATGGCAAAGATTAAAGGTCAAGTTAAGTGGTTCAACGAGTCTAAAGGTTTTGGTTTCATTACTCCGGCTGATGGCAGCAAAGACGTGTTCGTACACTTCTCCGCTATCCAGGGTAACGGCTTCAAAACTCTGGCTGAAGGCCAGAACGTTGAGTTCGAAATTCAGGACGGCCAGAAAGGTCCGGCTGCAGTTAACGTAACTGCTATCTGATACAAGACCACTCTTCTTGTATAAAAGCCTCGCCTGCGCGGGGCTTTTGCATTTTTATTGCAAAGCATGTCATTTTTCCCCCTCCCGTCGCGTCTTGTTGCAAATACTCATCTTTATTAGCATTGTGTAGCAGTCTGTTTTGCTAATTTTCTGTTAAATCAGTTGGTTGCAAAACAATGCCGGAGCTATGGTGCTAAAGAAAAAAACGAAGTCCGCCGCCAGTTTCACCCCGATTCGCTTCGGGTTACTGTGTGTGGCCATTCTCGGTTGTCTGGGGCTGCTGCTGGTCCGCGTGGGCTGGCTACAAATTATCTCCCCCGATAACCTGGTAAAACAAGAAGATATGCGCTCCCTGCGCGAAGAACCCGTAGCGGTTGAGCGGGGGATGATCAGCGACCGGGAAGGACGGCCGCTGGCGGTGAGCGTTCCGGTCAGTGCTATCTGGATCGACCCGCAGACCACTATGGAGAAGGGCGGTGTGGGCTATGGACCCCGCTGGCAGGCGATGGCCGAAGCGCTGCACCTCAACCTCGGAGAGCTGGCCCAGCGGGTACAGAGTCATCCCCACGCTCGCTTTCTCTATCTGGCGCGTCAGATCAATCCCGAGCAGGCAGAGTGGATTGATAAACTGCATCTGCCGGGTGTCTACCTGCGCGATGAATCGCGACGGTTCTACCCGGCGGGCCACGTGGCTGCCAATCTGCTGGGCTTTACCAATGTTGATAATCAGGGCATCGAAGGGGTGGAGAAAAGCTTTAACGCCCAGTTGACCGGTAAACCCGGGCGACGTCTGGAGCGTAAAGATAAACATGGCAATGTCATTGAGAACATTACCGAAGTGCCGCCGGTTCCGGCGCATAATCTGCAGCTGAGTATTGATGAACGCCTGCAGACGGTGACGGAAGACGCCCTCGACAACGCCGTCCGCTGGAACAAAGCAGAGTCCGGGGCGGCGGTATTGATCAAAATTGATACCGGCGAGATCCTGGCGATGGCCAGCTATCCGGACTTCAATCCGAACAATCGCGATAGCGCGACGCTGGATGATTTTCGCAACCGGGCCATCAGCGACACCTTCGAGCCCGGGTCGACGGTCAAACCGCTGGTGATCATGACTGCGCTACAGCAGGGGATTGTCCAGCCAGACAGCGTGGTGGATACCCATCCGTTCGTCCTCGATGGCCATCGTATTCGCGATGTGGGCTATTATCCGGAGCTGAGCCTGACCGGGATCCTGCAGAAATCCAGCGATACCGGCGTGTCCCATCTCTCGCTCGCCATGCCGGTGCAGCATCTGATCGATACCTATAAAGCTTTCGGCTTTGGCGAACCGACGGGGCTGGGGTTGACCGGCGAAAGCGCCGGGCTGATGCCGCATCGCCGCTACTGGGGGCAACTGGATCGCGCCACCTTCGCCTTCGGCTATGGTTTGATGGTCACCCCGCTCCAGCTCGCCCACGTCTACGCCACCATCGGCGGCTTCGGCATTGCGCGACCACTGTCGATTACCCGCATCGATCCGCCGGTGATGGGCACGCGGGTGATGCCGGAGAGTATTGTGCATAGCGTGGAACATATGATGGAGAGCGTGGCGCTCCCGGGCGGGGGCGGTACCAAAGCGGCGGTACGCGACTACCGGGTGGCGGTAAAAACCGGCACGGCGAAGAAAATCGGCCCGGACGGCAAATATATCGATAAGTATGTGGCCTATACCGCCGGCGTGGCGCCCGCCAGTCGACCACAGTTCGCGCTGGTGGTGGTGATGAACGATCCGAGCAATGGTTCCTATTACGGCGGCGCTGTGTCCGCGCCGGTCTTCAGCCAGATCATGGGCGATGTCCTGCGGCTGGAGAACGTCATGCCGGACGGCATGCCGCAAGGGGCGGAGAATCTGATCGTAATGCACGATAGCCACCCACAGGGGCCGGCGCTGTAACAGTGGTCTGCAGGGGCGAATAGCGCTACACTTTCGCCCTTTCAGCAACACCGGAGCCGTCATGTCATACAGTTGCCCCCTTTGTCACGCGCCGCTCAGCCGTAGCGACAACCACTATTCCTGCCCGCAGCGGCACCAGTTCGATCTGGCGAAAGAGGGGTACGTCAATCTGCTACCGGTGCAGTTCAAGCGGTCGCGCGATCCCGGCGATAGCGCCGAAATGATGCAGGCCCGGCGGGCGTTCCTCGACGCCGGACATTATCAGCCGCTACGGGATGCTATCGCTGAGCGGCTGCGACATTACGCCCCTACGGATTTACTGGATATCGGCTGTGGCGAGGGGTATTACACCCACGCGTTTGCCGCCATCGCCAGCTGCAGCTGGGGGCTGGACGTGTCGAAGCCGGCGATCCGCGCGGCGGCAAAACGCTACCCGCAGGTGAATTTTTGCGTGGCCTCCAGCCAGCGCCTGCCATTTTCCGACGCTAGCTTCGACGCGGTAGTGCGCATTTACGCGCCCTGCAACGCCGAAGAGCTGGCGCGGGTGGTGCGTCCCGGTGGTTGGGTGATCACCGCCACGCCGGGTCCCCGTCACCTACTGGAGCTGAAAGGGCTGATTTACGATGAAGTTCGCCTGCATGAGCTGAAGACGGAAGCGATGCCGGGGTTCCGCCTGGAGGCTCAGCAGCAGCTGGCTTATCCGATGATCCTGACGGGAAGTGAAGCGCAGGCCCTGCTGCAGATGACGCCGTTCGCATGGCGGGCTAAAGCCGAAGTGTACGCCGCGCTGCGTCAGCAGCCGACCTTTGGTTGCCAGACCGATTTTATGATCCACTGCTGGCAGCGCGAAGCGTAAAGCTTAACCGGCGAAATGGCTCCAGAGGATTTCGCTGCCGATGCCAATCAGCACGATACCGCCGAGAATTTCGGCTCGTTTGCCAAGCAGCGGGCCGATAAAGCGACCGACCATCATCCCCAGCGTCGACATGATAAAGGTGGCGCAGCCGATCGCCAGCGCGGTGGTCACAATGCTGACCTGCAGGAAGGCCAGACCGACGCCGACGGCCATCGCGTCAAGGCTGGTGGCGAAGGCGGTGGTGACCAGAAGCCAGAAACCATGTCGGTGAGGCGCCTCGCACGCCTCGTCGCTGTCGCCGCGAAAACCTTCGACGATCATTCGCCCGCCGAGAAACACCAGTAAAATAAAGGCAATCCAGTGATTCCACTCGAGGATAAACTGGCTGGCCAGCATGCCAAGCCCCCAGCCGACCAGCGGCGTCAGGGTTTCAATGGCGCCAAAAATCAGCCCGGTGCGTACTGCCTCTGAAAATTTGGGTTTATGCAGGGTGGCGCCTTTGCCGATGGAGGCTGCGAAGGCGTCCATGGACATGCCGAAAGCGAGAAGAATGGTAGCGGATAAATTCATGTGCGTGTCCTGACCGGGGATAATCCATATGACACATCGCTGCCCCCAGTAAACATACGCGGAGCCGCTCAATGGCTGAGCAATACGTACAGCAGTGATGTATCTATGGTCTCGCCTGATTGAATCTCTTCAACCCGTACGTGCCACGTTTTGCAACGAGTATGTTGACACGTACATTTCCTGGCGGGCAGGAAATCGGCTACTCCCCAACGACGGGCGCAACCTTAACATATTTTTAGAATATAAAACAATAACAGAAGAGGGCTATTTTAATAACCAAATGATAACGATTTTCATTTAAATTTATAAGTGAAAAAATAGTTAATAAAAAAGATAAGGTTAGGCGGGAAATATAGCCGTGGCTATAATATTTCTCCGCTGCTAACGGGAATAATATAGCGCTGGCTATATTTTTAAGTCATTGAGTTGTAATGAGAAGTTTGTATATCTTCTCCAGATCGTCGATATTTCGTACGCGTATCAGCAGCCGCCGTTGCTCTAATTGCATCACCAGCACACCGTCCTCGGATAAATTCATCTCTTTAATCCGCTGATATTCTATCCACACGTTGGCGAAGAAAAAGCCGCGCGGTTTAAAAATGATTTTCGGCGTACGGATCCAGAATAAATAGAGCCCCATCAGCGCCAGCGCAGATAATAGCCAGGTGGTGATCGCCGTGCCGTGCTGGGTAATGTTGTTATAGATCAGAATGGCGGTGAGGCCGACAAAGATCATGCCGTCAACGCGACTGCGGCGAAGCAGGGGGATGGCCAGCAGTACCGGGCCGTTTCGCCTCGGCATAATAAACTGGTCATATATCGCGTAGGCCAGTAGCGCAAGGATAAACAGGATGATCACCAGGTCCGTGAAGGTCATTGCTTTGCGTTTCTCCTGATAAAAAAAAGCCGGGGGCAAGCCCCCGGCGTACAGCCTGGAAATTACAGACCCAGCAGGCCGACCGCGTAGCCGGCGATACCGATGACGAAGAAGCCAACGATGATCCACAGCGGGTTAACTTTCTTACGCAGCAGCCACATACAGGCGAAGGTCAACAGCAGCGGCACCAGACCAGGCATCAGCTGATCAAGGATAGTCTGCACCGTGGTGACGTGAACCTGTCCGTCAGAGCCGGTGATTTTTGACACCACCATCGGAATGTTCACATGCGTCCACTTGTTAACCAGCGCCCCCATGACAAACAGGCCGAGGATTGACGCCCCCTCAGTCAGTTTCTGCAGGAAGCCGCCGCCCATATCTTTAACGATATCCACGCCTTTGCGATAACCATAGGCGACACCGTAGTAACGGGTCAGCAGACGCACCGCGTTGAACAGGATAAAGAACAGCAGAGGACCGAGCAGGCTACCGCTCATCGCGATCCCGGCGCCTAAGGCTGCAAACACCGGACGCACGGTACCCCAGAAGATCGGGTCGCCAACGCCGGCCAGCGGTCCCATCAGACCGACTTTGATGCCGTTGATAGCGCCATCGTCAATCTCTGCGCCATTGGCGCGCTGCTCTTCCATCGCCAGCGTTACGCCCAGTACCGGAGCGGCAACGTAAGGGTGGGTGTTGAAAAACTCAAGGTGACGCTTAATCGCCTGCTTACGCGCATCGTTGTTCTCCGGGTACAGACGACGAATCGCCGGAACCATAGAGAAGCAGAACCCCAGCGCCTGCATACGTTCGAAGTTCCATGAACCCTGGAACAGGTTAGAACGAATGAACACGCCACGAATATCACTCTGTGTGAGTTTTTTCTCGGTGGTATTTTTAGTCATATCAACCATTTCGCTCACCTGTTAGTCCAGTTCGTTATCGAGATCGTTGTTACCAGCCGCCTGAGCCGGCGCACCGGCGACGCGGTTATATTTCGGGCTCAGCTGGATGTAGAGGATTGCCATGACCGCACCAATCACACCCAGGGCCACCAGGTTGAAGTTGGTGAAGGCGGCGGTGACGAAGCCGAGGTAGAAGAACGGCATCAGATAGCCTGCGCGCATCATGTTGATGACCATTGCATAACCGACAACCACGATCATACCGCCGGCGATGTTCAGACCGCTGGTGACCACTTCCGGGATAGCATTCAGCAGGCCCTGAACTTCGCTGGTGCCGACGGAAATCGCCACGATAACGGCCGGGATAGCGATACGCATCGCCTGCAGGAACAGGGACGAGACGTGCAGCCACGACAGGGCGGTCAGGTTACCATTCTCCGCCGCTTTATCCGCCGCGTGCTGGAAGGCCACGGTGATGGTGCGCACGATGATGGTCAGCACCTGGCCTGCCGCCGCCAGCGGGATAGCCAGCGCGATACCGGCGCCGATGCTCTGATGGCCGGCAATAACCAGGACGGTGGAAATAATGGACGCCAGCGCGGCATCAGGGGCTACCGCCGCACCGATGTTCATCCAGCCCAGGGCTATCATCTCCAGCGTACCGCCGATGATAATACCGGTTTTCATATCGCCGAGAACGGCGCCGATCAGCGTACAGGCGATCAGGGGACGGTGGAACTGAAATTCATCAAGTACCGACTCCATACCCGCAATACACGCGACGATGAACACCAGCACAATCTGAAGAAGGGTAATCTCCATTGTACTTCTCCTGTTGATTAAGTCTTAAAGTGAAAACTGGGGCGCGATCCGCCGGGTTATTTATCAACCTTAGCGATCAGATCCATCATTTTCAGTTTCGGGTCGGTGGACACTTTACGTGCCTCCAGCTCGATACCGCGGGCGTTCAGCTTTTTAAACGCCTCAATATCTTTGGCATCGACTGAAATCGCGTTGTTAACCTGGGTTTTACCCTGGCGGAACGCCATACCGCCGATGTTGACGCTGGTGATTTTCACGCCGCCCTCGACGATACGTTCAACGTCGGTCGGGTTAGTAAACAGCAGCATAACGCGCTGTCCGGCATACTTGGGGTTGTTGTAGACGCGGATCATTTTGGCCACATCCACCACGTGAGCGGTGACGCCCGGCGGCGCAACCTGGGTCAGCAGAGTTTTACGCACGGTATCCGCGGCCACTTCATCACTGACAACGATGATGCGGGTAACGTTGGTCTCTTTGGTCCAGCGGGTGGCGACCTGACCATGGATCAGACGGTCGTCTATACGCGCAAGGCCAATTACCATGTAGTCGTCCGGGCCCATGGGTTTGGCCGGTGCGGCGGCTTTTGGCGCTGCGGCAGGCGCGGGCGCAGGGGCCGCTTTTTCCACCGGTTTGGCTTTAAGCGCTTTCACGCCTTCGCTGCCGGTTTCAACCGCTAAGGCGACCAGTTCATCAAAGGAAGGATCGTCGTCGCGGGCCATGAAGGTTTCCACCAGCATCGGGATATTGACGCCGGCGATAACTTCGTAATGCTCTTTATCGACGACAATGCGGCTAGCAGCGTTGAAAGGGCTGCCTCCCCATGTATCGACGAGAAACAGCACGCCTTTACTGGTATCCAGTTTTGCCAACTGGGCGTTGTATTTCTCGATCAACGTTTCGGCATTTTCACCCGGAACGAAATCGATCCAGCCAACGTTTTCCTGCTCGCCCAACAGCATTTCTGCTGTTTTCAGCAGCTGTTCTGCAGCCCAACCATGTGTGCCTATTACAATAGCAATCGTCACTTGCTACCTCCTTTATTATCGTGAATGCATCATCTGCTTTGATACATCCTGAATCACTCTTGAGGACAAAATCGATTCAGTTAGGGTGTAAGATAGAAAATAGTTACTACCGCGAATTATTTTAGACAGTGAAAAAATAATTAATGTGATGAAGATCCGTTAATCACGTATCGTCTGCGAATAATTTTGCAGCGCAAAAAATAGCCTTAGTTATTGCAAATTCAGGTAAATTATTTCCAATTTCGATCTATATTTTGCTATGTTTAACTTCCGTTTAATTACTCAGGAGTATAGGGCATAGCCCGCAGTATGGACCGTCATCGACGTCTTTTCACTTTCTGGCATCTGATTGCCACCTCTACGTATCCCGCATTTCTTTCAGCACCTGGTGTCGCGCCCCTGCATGGCATGGCGATGACTGACCTTGCCGCAAACCGGAGTCGTACATGGAATTGTTAATGGATCCCTCAATCTGGGCCGGCCTGTTGACGCTTATCGTTCTGGAAATTGTGCTCGGTATCGACAACCTGGTGTTTATTGCCATCCTGGCGGACAAACTGCCGCCGAAGCAGCGCGATAAAGCGCGTCTGATCGGCCTGTCACTGGCGCTGGTGATGCGCCTGGGGCTGCTGTCGGTCATCTCCTGGATGGTGACGCTGACGAAACCACTGATTACCATCGCCGATTTCTCCTTTTCCGGGCGCGATCTCATCATGCTGCTCGGCGGGATCTTCTTGTTGTTTAAGGCGACAACCGAGCTGCATGAACGGCTGGAAAACCGCCAGCACGATGCCGGTCACGGTAAAGGCTATGCCAGTTTCTGGGTAGTAGTATTGCAGATAGTGGTGCTGGATGCCGTCTTCTCCCTGGACGCCGTGATCACGGCGGTCGGGATGGTTAACCATCTGCCGGTGATGATGGCGGCGGTGGTGATCGCGATGATCTTGATGCTGCTGGCCTCCAAGCCGTTGACGCGCTTTGTCAACCAGCACCCGACGGTGGTCGTGCTCTGTCTGAGCTTCCTGTTGATGATTGGCCTTAGCCTGGTGGCGGAAGGGTTTGGCTTCCATATTCCAAAAGGGTATCTGTACGCGGCGATCGGTTTCTCGATCATTATCGAGTTCTTTAACCAGGTGGCGCGCCGTAACTTTGTTCGCCACCAGTCGACGCTGCCGCTGCGCGCTCGGACCGCGGATGCCATCCTGCGCCTGATGGGCGGCCGCAAACAGGCCTCCGTCAGCCATGACGCAGACAGTCCAGCCGCGGTGCCCGTTCCTGAGGGCGCCTTTGCGGAAGAAGAGCGCTACATGATTAACGGCGTGCTGACCCTGGCCCAGCGCTCCCTGCGCAGCATCATGACCCCGCGCGGAGAAATCAGCTGGGTCGACGCTGAGCAGAGTGAAGATGAAATTCGTCGTCAGCTGCTGTCGTCGCCGCACAGCCTCTTCCCGGTCTGCCGCGGAGAGCTGGATGAAATCATTGGTATCGTGCGGGCGAAAGAGATGCTGGTGGCCCTGGAGTCGGGGGAAAACGTCGCGGCGCTGGCTTCTGCCTCCCCGGCAATTGTCGTTCCGGAAACGCTGGACCCGATCAATCTGCTCGGGGTCCTGCGTCGGGCGCGCGGCAGCTTCGTCATCGTAACTAATGAATTTGGCGTGGTGCAGGGGCTGGTCACGCCGCTGGACGTCCTTGAAGCCATCGCCGGTGAATTCCCGGACGCTGATGAGACGCCAGAGATTGTCATCGATGGCGATGGCTGGCTTATTAAGGGGTCGACCGACCTGCATGCGCTGCAGCAGGCGCTGGGGCTGGATCCACTGATCAATGACGATGAGGATATTGCCACCGTTGCCGGGCTGGTGATCTCCGCCAATGGTCATATCCCGCGCATTGGCGACGTCGTGTCGCTTCCGCCGCTGCATTTTACCGTAGTGGAAGCGAATGATTACCGGGTCGATCTGGTGCGCGCGGTGGTCACTCGTCCGCCGAGCGACGAAGAAGAGTAATCGCCAGGCTCGCCGGCCGCTGCGGCCGGCGAGTTATTCTGTCGTCTCGCTCTCATCCTCACTCTCCTCCCTGCTGGCCAGCCACGCCGGGAACGCCTCCACCGGCATCGGCCGCGCATAATAAAACCCCTGCAGCACATCGACGCCGTGGCTACGCAGGTAGCTTTCCTGCTCCAGCGTCTCCACCCCTTCGGCAACGGTAACAATATGCAGGCGGTTGGCGAGGGCGATAATAATATCTGTCACCGTCGCGTTCACGCTATCTATGCCGACCGAGCTGGTGAACGAGCGGTCGATCTTCAGGACGTCCGGGCGCAGCTTTTCCAGCCATGAGAGCGAAGTATTGCCGGTACCAAAATCATCGATCGCCAGCTGTACGCCCTTAAAGTGCAGATGTTCGGCCATATGCTGGTCGCCATCCTGCAGGACATCGCGTTCGGTTAGCTCGACCACCAGCTGCTGCACCGGATCCACGCTGAACCAGTAATTGTGCAGGTCGCGCAGCAGGAGTCCGTTAGCGAAATGGCGCGCGGCGACATTGATCGCGATGTGAAAATGGCGGTCGCGAGGAAAAGCGTCCAGGCGGCGAGCGGTTTCGGCAATCACATAGCGGGTGAGAGGGATGATCAGATTATTGCCTTCGGCGATGGGGATAAATACCTCCGGCGAAATCGTCCCACGGCGGGGATTATTCCAGCGCAGCAGGATCTCCACCCCGCAGCAGCGGCCGCTGCGCGCATCCTGCAGCGGCTGGCACCAGAGGGCAAACTCCCGGGCCGAAATGCCAAGGCTTATTTCCCGCGAGAAACTCATTCTGCCGGCGGTGGCCAGCCAGGCGATGCCGGTCATTAGCAGGCTAAAAATCAGCGCCAGCGGCAGCTCGCCGGGCAGCTCCTCAAGCGCAATCGCCGAGGCGCCAGGGCCGTTAATATTGACAGTAAACGGAAACTCCGTAGAGCGCTGGCGATAAATCACCGTGCCCTGCGGGACATGCGCTTTTTCGAGAAGCCCATGGCGGCTGCTAAAATAACGATCGCCAACCTGCAGGCTGACGTCGCTGATCAGGGCCGATTTTTCATTAAGAATTAAGGTTCCCAGCAGCTCAATATTCACCACCAGCATCACGCCGTCCAGGCCGCTCTCCGCGGCTGGATACCATTGGATCAGTACCGGCGAGCCTTTGAGCAATGAGCTGTCGTTCGAGAAGAGCAGCAGAGGGCGGGGCGCAGGAAGCGCGGGCTGCAGGCGATGTAAGTCTGCCTGTCGCGGGCCAAAAATACTGGAACAGTAAACGATACCTGACGTGACGAGGGCGACGGAACGAATGGTTTGCAATGAGGCCGCCATTTTGCGCAGCGTCAGATGGATATCAGGGCAGGGTTTGCCCACCAGAGGGAGCAGGGTGGCTCGCTGCGCGCTTAGCGGGCGCAAGATGTCATTGAGCGCCGCCACCCGTTGGCTGGCGGCCGTGCGAATATAATCTTCATTTACGCTGCGCTGCGAAATAAATCGGATGGCTAATGTGGCGCCCAGGGTCGCCAGGGCTACCAGCAGGCAGATAATAATGCGTTTGTGACGATAGGCCGTAATGACTTTTTGTGCAGTCTGCATGTGCGACACCCTGTCGACAGGACGAGTGGTTAAGCGTGGCTTATTTTATAGAGCAAGTGTAGTGGCAGAATATCGCCAGGTATAGAAAAAAGAAAATGCGCCGTTGAAGGCGCATCAGGGAGATTTCAGTCACCAGGGTTAACCCCCTGCGCGCTTTGCAGGCGCAGAGGGACACGAATAGTTTAGTCACACTGAACTTTAATCGCCAGGCCGCCGCGCGAGGTTTCGCGGTACTTGGCGTTCATGTCTTTACCGGTTTCATACATGGTCTCGATCACCTTATCGAGCGAGACGCGCGGTTCGCTGGTGCGGCGCATCGCCATTCGCGCGGCGTTGATCGCCTTGACGGAAGCGATGGCGTTACGTTCAATGCATGGCACCTGCACCTGGCCGGCGACCGGATCACAGGTCAGGCCGAGGTTGTGTTCCATGCCGATCTCCGCCGCCACGCAAACCTGTTCCGGGCTGGCGCCGAGCAGTTCAGCCAGGCCCGCCGCCGCCATTGAGCAGGCGACGCCCACCTCGCCCTGACAGCCGACTTCCGCGCCGGAAATGGACGCATTCATCTTATACAGCGCGCCGATCGCCCCGCAGGCCATAAAGTAGCGAATATAGATCTCCGGGCTGACGGACTCGATAAAGTGATCGTAATAGGCGAGTACCGCCGGAACGATGCCGCAGGCGCCGTTGGTCGGCGCGGTTACCACGCGACCGCCGGCGGCGTTCTCTTCATTGACCGCCAGCGCGAACATATTGACCCAGTCAACAACGTTCATTGGATCGCTGGAGAGCTTATCGCTGGCCACCAGCAGACGACGCAGCGCCGAGGCGCGACGCGGTACGCGCAGCGGGCCAGGCAGCACGCCCTCGGTGTTCATCCCGCGGTCGATACAGGCGCGCATGGTTTGCCAGACGTTGGCGAAATAATCCTCGATCTCTTTTTTGCTGTGCAGAGCCAGCTCGTTCTGCATCACCATCCCGGAGAGCGACAGGCCAGTCTCTTTGCAGTAGGCCAGCATTTCCTGCGCCGATTTAAATGGGTAGGGCACCTGCAGTTCGTTGGCGTTTTCCTTGCCGAAGTGCTCTTCGTCGACAATAAAGCCGCCGCCGATCGAGTAGTAGGTCTTGCAGTAGATCTCTTTCTCGCCGGCCCAGGCGTGAATGGTCATGCCGTTTTCGTGCAGCGGCAGGTTGTCGCTGCGAAAACGCATGCCGTCATCCGCCGGGAAGTCGACCTCATGCTGGCCGTTGGCCAGCAGCAGACGACCGCGCGCTTCGACGTCACGGATAAAAGCCGGGATCGCGTCAATATCGACCGTATCGGGCTGATTGCCCGCCAGTCCCATGATAATGGCGATGTCCGTATGGTGGCCTTTGCCGGTTAATGACAGTGAACCGTAGACGTCAACCGCCACACGAGTCACTGCATTAAGCAATCCTTTTTCGACCAGGTCATCGACGAACTGTTTTCCGGCCTTCATCGGGCCAACAGTGTGGGAAGATGAGGGACCAATCCCCACCTTGAACATGTCGAATAGACTAATCACGATAATACTCCTGACAGGGTTACCGCGGGTGCGGTAACGATGTAATAACTACGCATAGTGTAAGAGGGAAGCGCCCTGTCAGTTCAACTATTCACATGAATTAAACTAATGGCTAACCGCGATTTTACTAATAATGAGAGCGCCCTCTCATTATCAGTATAGCTAAGGACGTGCGCCAATTTGCAGCGCCAGCTCGCGAATGATCCCGGCGGTCATTCCCCAGACAAAATAATGCTGGTACCAGGAGAGCCAGACGCGGTGGTCGTTGCCCCGGCGGTGGATATCGAGTGGATGGTAGCGCCCAAGGCGCAGGGCTTCGGCGAGCGGCATTTCAAATACCGCGGAGACTTCGTCCTGGCTGGCGTGATAGTGCAGATCCGGGGGAATAATGCCCACCACCGGCGTCACCTGAAAGCCGGTGACGCTGTCCACCGGCGGCAGGACGCCGATCACCTCGACCGCCTCCGGCGGGATCGCCACCTCTTCCTGAGCTTCGCGCAGGGCGGCGGCAATAAGCGTCGCGTCGGTATTATCTACTGCGCCGCCGGGAAAGGCGACCTGGCCGGCGTGCTTGCGCAGCAGCGGCGAACGCTGGGTCAGCAGCAGGCCGGGCTGCGGCCGGCGCACGATCGGCACCAGCACCGCCGCCTGCCGCTGATTGAGCGCATGGCGCGAAGGCTGCGGGCGCAGAAGCTGAAAGCGGGACAGAAAATCATCCAGATTAAGGGCGCGATCCGCCATGGTCTAGTTCTCCAGTTGCTGCAGGATACGATTAACTTTATCAAAAGTTTCCTGATATTCCGCCGCTTCCTCGCTATCCGCCACAATTCCGCCGCCGGCGGAGCAGTACAGCTGTCCCTGCCATGCCGTCAGGGTGCGAATGGTGATGCTGGTATCCATATTGCCGCAATAGCTCAGGTAGCCAATGCTCCCACACCAGGCGTTGCGACGCTGGGGCTCCAGTTCATCGATAATCTCCATCGCCCGCACTTTCGGCGCGCCGGTGATCGAGCCGCCGGGAAAGGCGGCGCGCAGCAGGTCGCTGGCGTGCAGCGTCATTGGCAGGCGGGCGGTGATGGTACTGACCAGATGATGGACCGCCGGGAACGGCTCCACCACGAACAGCTCGGGGACCCGGACGCTGCCCGGGACGGCGACGCGGCCGATGTCGTTGCGCATCAGGTCGACAATCATTAAATTCTCGGCGCGATCTTTCGGCGAATTCGCCAGCTTCTCAGCCTGCTGCGCATCTGCCAGCGGCGAATCGAGCCGCGGCAGGGTGCCTTTTATCGGCCGCGTCTGGATCTCCCCCTGGCGCAGCTGGATAAAGCGCTCCGGCGACAGGCTTAAAATCGCCCCTTCATCGAGGCGAATAAAGGCGCTAAAGGGGGCGCGGTTGACGGCGTTCAGCTGGCGGAAGGCCTGCCATTCATCACCGACGTAGCTGGCCTGAAAACGCTGGGCGAGGTTGACCTGATAGCAGTCGCCGCTGTGCAGATAGGCCTGTACCTGGCGAAATTTTTCGCCGTACTGCTGGCGGCTCATATTTGACTGCCAGGCAGAGGTCAGGGCGAAAGGTTTCATCGCCGGACGTGATTGCGCCAGCAGCCACTGGAAACGCCGCTGAGGATCGTCATAGCTGAGCAGCGATATCTGTTGGCGCTGGTGGTCGACGATCAGCGCCCAGTCATAGATCCCCACCGCCATATCCGCCAGCGCGATATCGGCCTGCGCGTGCGAAGGGAGACGCTCAAAGCGACGGCCCAGGTCGTAACCGAATAATCCCAGCGCGCCGCCGAGAAACGGCAGATCGTCATGGGGCTGCGGCGTGAACGGCTGACGATCCAACTGCTGCTGCAGGAGCTGCAGCGGATCTTCCGCTGAGACAACAACGGTTTCGCCGTCGTCGACCCACGTCTGTTCACCGCGCGTCAGCAGCGTGGCGCGCGGGGCAGCCACCAGAATATCAAAGCGGTTATGCGGATGGTCGGCAAAGCCGGAATGCAGCAGCATCGCCCAGGGCAGGGCGCTTAACGGCGCAAAATAGTGTTCGGCCGCATCCGGGCGCCAGGGCAGGGTAATAATCGCGGGGGACAACATCTTTCTCGATCCTGAACGTTGCCGCCCCTCTGGCGTAGTCGGGGACGGCGTGAAATAATTACGCCCCACAATGTAGCAGGAGTAAAAGATGTTTGCAGGTTTACCTTCGCTGAGCCACGAGCAACAGCAAAAAGCGGTCGAACGTATCCATGAGCTAATGGCTCAGGGGGTAAGCAGCGGCCAGGCGATTGCCCTGGTGGCGGAAGAGCTGCGCGCAACGCATACCGGCGAGCAGATCGTCGCGCGCTTTGAAGATGAGGATGAGGACGAGTAATTACACCGCGGCGATAATTTTGATCTCAACTTTATACTGCGGGTTCATCAGCGTCGCTTCCACCGTGCAGCGCACCGGGGCGTGACCAGCCACCACCCACGCGTCCCAGGCTTTATTCATCGCCGCAAAGTCGCTTTTATCGGCGAGGAAGATGGTGGCGTCAAGAATACGCGACTTGTCGCTGCCCTGTTTTTCCAGCACCGCGTCAATCTGCGCCAGGGTATTGGCGGTCTGCTCGAAAGCGTCGGCATCGAGATTTGCCGGCACGCCGGTGTAGTACAGGGTCTGGTTGTGGATCACCACGTCTGACCAACGGGCTTCGGCATCAATACGCGTAATTGTCATTGCTTTTTCCTCTTTAAGCATTCCATTCGGCTGCGGCAAGACTGCCATAATGTGCCGCTCGCGTCACTACCCGGACTGGCGAAACGCCGTCCTCCCTGACATAATCACTGTCCAAATAACCAGGGGGCAATGTGATCGACGATTTTGCAGCAGACGGCCAGCTAGCCAAAGCCATACCGGGATTTAAACCGCGCGAGCCGCAGCGCCAGATGGCGGTGGCGGTCAGCGAAGCGATTGAGGCCTCCCGGCCGCTGGTGGTGGAAGCGGGGACCGGAACCGGTAAAACCTACGCTTACCTGGCGCCTGCGCTGCGGGCGAAAAAAAAGGTGATTATCTCCACCGGCTCGAAAGCGCTGCAGGATCAGCTTTACAGCCGCGATCTGCCCACCGTCGCCAAAGCGCTCAAATTCACCGGGAAACTGGCGCTGCTCAAAGGGCGCTCCAACTACCTGTGTCTCGAACGTCTTGAGCAGCAGGCGCTGGCGGGCGGCGATCTGCCGGTGCAAACCCTCAGCGATGTGATCCTCCTGCGCTCCTGGTCGAATCAAACCCAGGATGGCGATATCAGCACCTGCGCCAGCGTCGCGGAAGACTCTCAGGCCTGGCCGCTGGTGACCAGCACCAACGATAACTGTCTCGGTAGCGACTGCCCACTGTATAAAGATTGCTTCGTGGTGAAGGCGCGTAAAAAAGCGATGGACGCCGACGTGGTGGTGGTCAACCATCACCTGTTCCTGGCCGATATGGTGGTCAAAGAGAGCGGCTTTGCCGAGCTGATCCCCGAGGCGGAAGTGATGATCTTCGATGAAGCCCATCAGCTGCCGGATATCGCCAGTCAGTACTTTGGCCAGTCGCTCTCCAGCCGCCAGCTGCTGGACCTGGCGAAAGACATCACCATCGCCTACCGCACCGAACTAAAAGACACTCAGCAGCTGCAAAAATGCGCCGACCGCCTGGCGCAAAGCGCGCAGGATTTCCGCCTGCAGCTGGGAGACCCGGGCTACCGCGGCAATCTGCGCGAGCTGCTGGCGGACAGCCACATTCAGCGAGCGCTGCTGCTGCTCGATGACGCGCTCGAGCTATGCTATGACGTCGCCAAACTTTCGCTGGGCCGCTCGGCGCTGCTCGACGCCGCTTTTGAGCGCGCCACCCTCTATCGCGGGCGCCTGAAGCGGTTGAAAGAGATCAACCAGCCGGGCTACAGCTACTGGTATGAGTGTACCTCGCGCCACTTTACTCTCGCGCTGACGCCGCTGACCGTGGCCGAGAAGTTCAAAGAGGTGATGGCGCAGAAGTCGGGGAGTTGGATCTTTACCTCGGCGACGCTGTCGGTGAACGACGATCTGCATCACTTTACCGCCCGGCTGGGGATCGACGAGGCGCAGACTCTGCTGCTGCCGAGTCCCTTTGACTATCAGCACCAGGCGCTGCTCTGCGTGCCGCGCAACCTACCCCTGCCGAACCAGCCCGGCGCGGCGCGACACCTGGCGGCGATGCTCAAGCCGCTGATCGAGGCCAACGATGGTCGCTGCTTTATGTTGTGCACCTCGCACGCCATGATGCGCGATCTGGCGGAGCAGTTCCGCGCCACCATGACGCTACCGGTGCTGCTGCAGGGCGAGACCAGTAAAGGCCAGCTGCTGCAGCAGTTCGTCAGCGCCGGCAACGCGCTGCTGGTGGCTACCAGCAGCTTCTGGGAGGGAGTCGATGTGCGCGGCGACGCGCTGTCGCTGGTGATTATCGATAAGCTACCGTTCACCTCGCCGGACGATCCGCTGCTAAAAGCGCGGATGGAAGATTGCCGGCTGCGCGGCGGCGATCCCTTCGATGAAGTGCAGCTCCCGGATGCGGTGATCACCCTCAAGCAGGGGGTGGGGCGTCTGATCCGCGATATCGACGATCGCGGGGTGCTGGTGATCTGCGACAACCGGCTGGTGATGCGCCCCTACGGCGCGGTGTTCCTGGCCAGTCTGCCGCCGGCGCCGCGAACCCGCGATATCCGTCGGGCGGTGCGCTTTCTCGCCGTACCGCCGGCAAGGTAATCCGCACTAAAATGTGTTAAGCTGCGCGCCATTTTGTTAATTAGCGGTTCCCAATAGACTTCGGGCGGCATGGCGGCGGGTTGGCCGTTTGCCGGAAATCAGGCTGCCTGAAGGCCTGAACTATGTAACGAGAGCGTGACCACCCATGCGAATTTTGGCTATCGATACCGCCACAGAGGCCTGCTCCGCGGCTCTGTGGAATGATGGCACCCTTAGTGCTCATTTCGAAATTTGTCCCCGCGAACATACCCAACGTATCCTGCCGCTGGTGCAGGAGGTCCTCACCGAGAGCGGCACCACGCTGAGCGAGCTGGACGCGCTGGCCTTTGGCCGCGGTCCGGGCAGCTTTACCGGCGTGCGCATCGGCATCGGTATCGCTCAGGGGCTGGCGCTGGGCGCGGAGCTGCCGATGATTGGCGTTTCCACGCTGGCCACCATGGCGCAGGGCGCCTGGCGCAAAACCGGCGCCACCCGTGTGCTGGCGGCCATTGATGCGCGTATGGGCGAAGTCTACTGGGCCGAGTACCAGCGCGACGAGCAGGGCGTCTGGCATGGCGAAGAGACGGAAGCGGTGCTCAAACCGGACGCGGTAGCCGAACGGCTGGCACAGCTTTCCGGCGAATGGGCCACCGTCGGCACCGGCTGGCAGGCGTGGCCGGATCTGGCGAAAGCGAGCGGACTGACCTTAAGCAGCGGCGAAATTGAATTGCCGGCGGCGGAGGATATGCTGCCGTTAGCCTGTTACCTGCTGGCGGCGGGGAAAACCGTGGCCGTGGAGAAAGCGGAGCCGGTTTATTTGCGAAACGAGGTGGCGTGGAAGAAACTTCCAGGCCGCGAGTGAATCTCAGTAACAAGAAGACTGAGAAAAGGAGTCGCATCATGGCGGGTCAAAAACAGGGCGTTCGCTGGCTGTTAGCCGCGGCGGTTGCCGTTGCGCTAAGCGGCTGCGTGTCAGTGCCGGATGCCATCAAAGGCACCAGCCCGACGCCGCAGCAGGATTTAGTGCGGGTGATGAACGCCCCGCAGCTGTACGTTGGCCAGGAAGCGCGCTTTGGCGGTAAGGTGGTCAATGTGCAAAACCAGCAGGGGAAAACCCGCTTAGAAATCGCCACCGTACCGCTGGACAGCGGCGCGCGGCCAGTGCTGGGCGAGCCGTCCCGCGGAAGGATTTTTGCTGACGTCAATGGCTTCCTCGATCCGGTGGATTTCCGCGGTCAACTAGTGACCGTAGTCGGACCGATCGCCGGGGTGGTTGACGGCAAGGTGGGCAGCACGCCGTATAAATTTATGCTGATGAACGCCACCGGCTACAAGCGCTGGAACGTAGTGCAGCAGGTGGTGATGCCTCCGCAACCTATCGACCCGTGGATGCTGGGTCCGCGCCCCTGGGGCTACGGCTATGGCGGCTGGGGCTGGTACAATCCCGGCCCTGCTGAGGTGAGAAACGTTGTAACCGAATGATTTTGTTGTTTATGTTAGTTCAAAGAAACAGCGGCCGGTCCGCTGTTTCTTTGTTTTCAGTCGAATAAGAAAAAAAATAGTGACGCGCTTCGCAACCTGCTCATTGCCTAATTAATAAACTGGTACGCTGAGTTAATATAATGTTAACAAAATGTATTATCCAGGGGCTGTGATGACGACGAATAACTATTTCAGAGGTGATGCAGTGAAAAAGGTTTGGCTAAACCGTTATCCCGCAGATGTTCCGGCGGAGATAAATCCTGACCGCTATCAATCCCTGGTTGAACTGTTTGAACATGCCACCACCCGTTACGCCGACCAACCGGCGTTTATCAATATGGGTGAAGTGATGACCTACCGTAAGCTGGAGGAGCGTAGTCGCGCCTTCGCCGCTTATCTTCAGGAGGGGTTGGGGTTACAGAAGGGCGATCGCGTGGCCCTGATGATGCCTAACCTGCTGCAGTATCCGGTGGCTCTGTTTGGCATCCTGCGCGCCGGGATGATCGTGGTTAACGTCAACCCCTTATATACCCCGCGCGAACTGGAGCATCAGCTCAACGACAGCGGCGCGGCGGCGATCGTCATAGTCTCCAACTTTGCCCATACCCTGGAAAAAGTGGTGGCGAAAACTCAGGTCCAGCATGTGATCCTGACGCGCATGGGCGACCAGCTTTCCACCGCCAAAGGCACGCTGGTGAACTTTGTGGTCAAGTACATTAAGCGCCTGGTGCCGAAGTACCACCTGCCGGACGCCATCTCGTTTCGCAGCGCGTTGCAGCACGGCTATCGCATGCAGTACGTCAAGCCGGAGATCGTTGCGGAAGATCTGGCGTTTCTGCAGTACACCGGGGGCACCACCGGCGTGGCCAAAGGTGCGATGCTCACCCACCGCAATATGCTGGCTAACCTCGAGCAGGTCAATGCCACCTACGGCCCGCTGCTGCATCGCGGCAAAGAGTTCGTGGTGACCGCGCTGCCGCTGTATCACATTTTCGCCCTGACCATGAACTGCCTGCTGTTTATCGAACTGGGCGGGCAAAATTTGCTGATCACCAACCCACGCGATATCCCCGGGCTGGTGAAGGAGCTGGCGAAGTATCCTTTTACCGCCATGACCGGGGTCAATACCCTGTTCAACGCCTTGCTGAACAACAAAGAGTTCCAGCAGCTTGATTTCTCCTCGCTGCATTTGTCCGCCGGCGGTGGGATGCCGGTGCAGCAGGCGGTGGCCGAGCGCTGGGTAAAACTGACCGGGCAATATCTGCTGGAGGGCTACGGCCTGACAGAGTGTTCCCCGCTGGTCAGCGTTAACCCGCACGATATTGACTACCACAGCGGCAGCATTGGCCTGCCGGTGCCCTCCACCGAAGCCAAACTGGTGGATGATGATGATAACGAAGTGGCGCCGGGTCAGCCGGGCGAGCTCTGTATTAAAGGGCCGCAGGTGATGCTGGGCTACTGGCAGCGCCCTGACGCGACGGATGAGATTATTAAAGACGGCTGGCTGCACACCGGGGATATCGCGGTGATGGATGAAGAGGGGTTCCTGCGCATCGTCGATCGCAAAAAAGATATGATCCTGGTGTCGGGTTTTAACGTCTATCCGAACGAAATCGAAGATGTGGTCATGCAGCATAGCGGGGTGCTGGAAGTGGCGGCCATCGGCGTGCCGTCCGGCAGCAGCGGCGAAGCGGTGAAGATTTTCGTAGTCAAGAAAGATGCTGCGTTAACCGAAGAGGCGCTGATTACGTTCTGCCGTCGCCATTTGACCGGATACAAGGTGCCGAAGCTGGTGGAATTCCGTGACGAACTGCCGAAATCCAACGTCGGGAAAATTTTGCGGCGAGAACTGCGTGACGAAGCGCGCGCTAAAGTGGACAATAAAGGCTAAGTAACGAATGAGTCGCCTGACGCCGGCTACGCCGGCGTTTTTTATGGGCGCAAGTTAAGAGAGTATGCTTTGAACTATCAGATGATCACCACCGACGATGGCCTGCGCGCTGTCTGCGAAGCGGCAAGCGCGGCCTCCGCCGTCGCTCTGGATACGGAATTTGTCCGCACCCGCACCTATTACCCGCAGCTGGGCCTGCTGCAGCTGTTCGACGGCCAGCAGGTCTCTCTGATCGATCCCTTGACGATTAACGACTGGGCGCCGATGCGCGACCTGCTGCTCAACCAGGATGTGACTAAATACCTGCATGCCGGCAGCGAAGATTTAGAAGTCTTCCTTAATGCATTTAACCTGATGCCGCAGCCGCTGATTGACACTCAGATCCTGGCGGCCTTCTGCGGCCGCCCAATGTCCTGGGGCTTCGCCTCAATGGTGGAAGAGTATTCCGGGGTAGCGCTGGATAAAAGCGAATCCCGCACCGACTGGCTGGCGCGCCCGCTGACTGAGCGTCAGTGTGAATATGCCGCGGCCGACGTCTGGTATCTGCTGCCGATCGCCAGCCAGTTAATGGCGGAGACCGATCGCGCTGGCTGGCTGCCGGCGGCGCTCGACGAGTGCCGCGTGATGCAGCAGCGTCGTCAGGAGGTGGTCGACCCGGCCGAGGCCTGGCGCGATATCGGCAACGCCTGGCAGCTGCGTACCCGCCAGCTGGGTTGTCTGCAGCTGTTGGCGGAGTGGCGCCTGCGCAAAGCGCGCGAGCGCGACCTGGCGGTAAACTTTGTGGTGCGGGAAGAGCATCTGTGGAGCGTGGCGCGCTATATGCCCACCAGCCTGGGCGAGCTCGACAGCCTCGGGTTGTCCGGTAGCGAAATTCGCTTCCACGGCAAAACGCTGATTAGCCTGGTCGAAAAAGCGCAGGCGCTGCCGGAGTCGGCCCTGCCGGCGCCGCTGCAGAATCTGATCGACATGCCGGGCTATCGCAAAGCCTTTAAAGATATTAAAGCGCTGGTGCAGGAAGTGAGCACGGAGAAGGGCGTAAGCGCGGAGCTGCTGGCGTCGCGTCGGCAGATCAACCAGCTGCTGAACTGGCACTGGCAGCTGAAAACGCAAGCCGGTGAACCTGAGCTGATTTCCGGTTGGCGCGGGGAGCTGATGGCCGAGCGGCTGAAGAGGCTGTTAAACGACTATCCGCGCTAGTTCGCGGCCAGGTTCAGACCATTAAAAAACCGGCGGCGCGTGGCGTAGCCGGTTTTTTTTCGCGATAGCGCGACAGGTCAGGATTTCGACTCTTCCGTTTCGGGTAGGGTCACGTTCAGCTCAAGAATGGATATATCCCCGTCCCGCTGCTCCAGCTGCACGCTGACCATCTCCGGGTCGATCTGTACGTATTTACAGATCACTTCCAGGATATCTTTGCGTAACTGCGGCAGGTAATGCGGCTCCGCGTCTCCGCGGCGGCGCTCGGCGACGATGATTTGCAGGCGTTCTTTCGCAATATTAGCCGTGTTCTTTTTTCGCGAGAGAAAAAAGTCGAGTAAAGCCATAATTTATCCTCCGAACAGGCGTTTGAGGAATCCTTTCTTCTCTTCTTCAATGAAGCGGAAAGGGCGTTCTTCTCCGAGCAGACGTTCAACGGTATCGGCATAGGCTTTGCCTGCGTCCGAGGCGGCATCGAGGATCACCGGCTCACCCTGGTTGGATGCGCGCAGGACTGACTGGTCTTCCGGGATCACGCCTACCAGGTTGATGCGCAGAATTTCCAGCACGTCTTCCATGCTCAGCATATCGCCTTTATTAACGCGGCCTGGATTGTAGCGGGTCAGCAGCAGATGCTCTTTGATTGGCTCTTCGCCATTTTCCGCGCGGCGGGATTTAGAGGCGAGAATGCCAAGGATACGGTCGGAGTCGCGAACGGAGGAGACTTCCGGGTTAGTGGTGATGATGGCTTCATCAGCAAAGTAAAGCGCCATCAGCGCACCGGTTTCAATGCCTGCCGGGGAATCACAGACGATGAAATCGAATTCCATTTTCTTCAGTTCTTCGAGAACCTTGTCGACGCCTTCGCGAGTCAGAGCGTCTTTATCCCGGGTCTGGGAAGCCGGGAGAATGTAGAGATTTTCCGTGCGCTTATCTTTAATCAGCGCCTGGTTCAGTGTGGCATCGCCCTGAATGACGTTGACGAAATCATAAACGACGCGACGTTCGCAGCCCATAATCAGGTCGAGGTTACGCAGGCCGATGTCGAAGTCGATAACGACGGTTTTCTTTCCCTTCTGGGCCAAACCTGTAGCGATGGCCGCGCTGGAGGTGGTCTTGCCAACGCCCCCTTTACCCGAAGTCACAACAATAATGCGTGCCATAGAAATTCCTTGTTAAAAAGGGATTAATTTAACGGTTGAATTGCCAAAGCGCTTTCACCTAAACGCAGGCGCGCCGCTTTGCCATAAAATTCGGCCGGGATGTTATCGCTCAGCCAATATTCCCCGGCGATGGAGACCAGCTCCGCCGCAAGGTGGGTACAAAATATCTGGGCGTCTCTGTCGCCACCGGCGCCTGCCAGCGCACGTCCTCGCATCATGCCATATACATGGATATTTCCGTCAGCGATAAGTTCCGCACCGGCACTCACATGATTTGTAACAATAAGATCACAGTGTGGCGCATAAATGCGCTGACCGGAACGTACCGGCTGATCAATCAAACGCGTTTTTGTGATCTGACTAGCAACTGGCGGCGGCGGGGTGGGTTCGGACGGTGCCGGACGAGAGGCTTTTTCTTTCCCTTCGGTTAATAACGGGATGCCGGCGCGGTCGATTTCGGTTTTCAGGCGCGGAATTTTGCATCCGCTAACGCCCATAATACGTAAACCGGTCGCGGCGATAGCCTCGTTGATGGCGCGCCATTCCACCTCCTCCTCGATGCTGGCGATATTCACCACCACCGGAGCATGACGTAAAAAAGCGGGAGCCTGGGCGATTTTGTCTTCTAACGCCTGACGAATAACCTCGGGATTTGCATCGTGCAAATGAACGACAGATAACGTGAAGCTACTGCCTTTAAGTTCGATTGGCGTATTTGACATCCTGGCCTTACTCAATTTGCTGTTTATCAACCGCCGAAGTGCGGTGATATTCCGAAGACTAAAAGGCATGTTATAGTCACTCATATATTGAGGCAAGTGACCACGGGTCTAATTCCGAGTAAAACTATGTTTTGTGTGATCTATCGAAGTACTAAACGTGAACAAACCTATTTATACGTCGAAAAAAAGGACGATTTCTCGCGCGTTCCTGACGAGCTAATGCGCAGCTTTGGCACGCCGCAAATGGCGATGCTGCTGCCGCTGGATGGGCGCAAAAAACTGGTTAACGCCGATCTGGAAAAAGTGAAACAGGCGTTAAGCGAACAGGGCTATTACCTGCAACTGCCTCCGCCGTCTGAAAATCTACTAAAGAAACACCTGGCGGAACAGGGGAAACAATCCGATTAACCCACGAGGGAAAATAATGTACCAACATCATAACTGGCAGGGTGCGCTTCTGGATTATCCAGTAAGCAAAGTGGTTTGCGTCGGCAGTAATTATGCGAAACACATCAAGGAAATGGGCAGTGCGACGCCGGAAGAGCCGGTGCTGTTTATTAAACCTGAGACTGCGCTGTGCGATCTTCGTCAGCCGTTGGTGCTTCCTGAGGGGCTGGGCTCGGTGCATCACGAAGTCGAGCTGGCGGTGCTTGTCGGCAGCACGCTGCGTCAGGCGACGGAAGAGCATGTGCTGAAAGGGATTGCCGGCTATGGCGTCGCGCTGGATCTCACGCTGCGCGACCTGCAGGCGAAAATGAAAAAAGCGGGACAACCCTGGGAGAAGGCCAAAGGCTTCGATAACGCCTGTCCGATCTCCGGCTTTATCCCGGCCGCTGAGTTCCACGGCGACCCGCAGAATACGTCGTTAAGCCTGAAGATTAATGGCGAAGTGCGCCAGCAGGGCATCACTGCCGACATGATCCATAAGATTGTGCCGCTGATCGCCTATATGTCGCGCTTCTTTACCCTCAAAGCCGGGGATGTGATCCTCACCGGCACCCCGGAAGGCGTGGGGCCGCTGCACAGCGGTGACGAGCTGGAGGTCGGCTTCAACGGCCTGGCGCTCACTACCCGCGTGCTGTAAGCGCTATTTGCCGCCTTTTGGGGCGGCAAAACTTGCATCGGCGTGCCAGACTGGTTATAAGGTGCACCCTTAACTGGCAACGACGGACACTCCGATGAGCGAACAACCTTTCTGGCAACAAAAAACACTGGATGACATGAGCGACGCGGAGTGGGAATCGTTGTGTGACGGCTGCGGCCAGTGCTGCCTGCACAAGCTGATGGATGAAGACACCGACGAGATCTACTTCACCAACGTCGCCTGTCGTCAGCTCAATATCAAAACCTGCCAGTGTCGTAACTACGCGCGTCGCTTTGAGTATGAGCCGGACTGCATCAAGCTTACCCGCGAAAATCTGCCGACCTTCGAATGGCTGCCGCCGACCTGTGCCTATCGCCTGCTGGCGGAAGGCAAGCCTCTGCCGGCCTGGCACCCGCTGCTGACTGGCTCAAAAGCGGCGATGCACGGCGAACGCATCTCCGTTCGCCATATTGCGGTGCCTGAGTCCACGGTGGTCGACTGGCAGGACCATATCCTTAATCTGCCTGACAGGGCGCGCTAAGCGCCGTCACGCTTTCTTCGCGTGGAACAGCCCGTTTTCACCGTCGGTTTCTTCCGCCACCCAGAAGTGAATATTGAAGCGGGCGTCGTCACTGAGTTCGACGCGGTGCCAGTACTGCGGCGGACTGGTAGCAAACTGCCCGGCATGAATCACGACTTTTTTCTCCGGCTCCGTCGCCTGTTCATTGGCAAAACCGTAATAGGTCACCGTTCCCTCCATGACGCACAGCTGGCCGAAGACGCCAGCCGCGGTGTTGTGGTGGCTCAGCAGGGCGGCAGGGACATTCTCTTTGGTAAAGAATGGGGTGGAGCGTTTAACTTTCCAGTCTGCGGGGATCAGTAAAGATGACATGTGAGCTCCTGTGGGGTTTTAAAAGATGTATTTAATATGCGCCTTTTGGTGGCTGTGGTCAACCATAGACATGAAACGATTCAGCGATGCGCAGGAGCCATAAAAAAACGCCCCGCAGGGCGTTTCATTATGGGCTGGACTTGCCGCGGCTTAACGACCAAACAGATCGCGTTTTTTCGCTTTGAAAGGCTGAGCAACGATCACCAGAATAGCGACCAGCAGATAGGCGGCGAAAATCCCCACCAGCCATTGCGGCATCTCCAGCGACAGGAACTGCCACTGACGTACTGAGCAGTCTCCGGACGCAACGAAAACCTGCGGCAGCCATTTATCCAGCGGCAGCCAGGTTGGGAAGCGGGCGGCGAAATCGCAGGTCTGGAACGGTGAAGGGTGCAGCTGGATCATCGTATGCTCCCACGCCAGCTGTAGTCCGCGTATCGCGCTGTACAACCAGATTGCCATGGCGACATAGCGCAGCGGCGTTTTGGGAGCGATAGCGCCCACCAGTCCCGCGCCCATGATGCCGAACAGCGCGCAGCGTTCGTAAATACACATGACACACGGCTGCAGCAGCATCACGTGCTGGAACCACAGCGCGACAAGTTCGAGAATAAAAGCGGTCAACGCCATCAGGAGCCAGGCACCGCGTCCTCTTGAGCACTGGTTTAAATATTGCAACATAATCATTTCCCTGGAAGATGCTAAATCATGGCAGTGTAAACGAAAACCGAACCGACGCCAGAGGCGCGGCGGAAAATATTCCGTAACGGGTTATTGATGCGCCCGGGCGAACCCGGGCAAAAACTGACTCAGGGGAGGGTGGGCGTCACCAGCCAGCCGTGCGCCAGCAGCCAGTCGGTGACTGGCATCAGGGTGAACTCGACGCATAACAGGCCGACCAGCGTCAGTACGATGGTGTAGGGCAGCGCCATCCACACCATACGGCCATAGGAGAGCCTAATAAGCGGCGCCAGGGCGGAAGTCAGCAGGAAGAGAAACGCCGCCTGGCCGTTCGGGGTGGCCACCGAGGGCAGGTTGGTGCCGGTGTTGATCGCTACCGCCAGCATCTCAAACTGGGGCAGGCTGATGGCGCCATGTTCGAGCGCCGCTTTCGCTTCGTTGATGTAGACCGTGCCGACAAACACGTTATCCGAAATGGACGACAGCAGGCCGTTGAACAGATAAAACAGCGACAGCTGCGCGTGCGGCGAGGCCTGCAGGACAAACTCGATCACCGGCGTGAACAGCTGCTGATCGATGATAACCGCGACGATGGAGAAGAAGACCGTCAGCAGCGCGGTAAAGGGCAGCGCCTCGGTGAACGCCTTGCCAATGGCGTGCTCATCGGTAACGCCGGTAAAGGTGGTGGCGAGGATGATCACCGACAGGCCAATCAGGCCGACCTCAGCCAGGTGAAAAGCCAGGGCCACGATCAGCCAAACGCCAATGAGCGCCTGGGCAATCAGCCGCAGTCGCTCCTGACGGCTGCGCTGGGCGCGGCTGCGATCGTCAAACTCCTGCAGCACCTTGCGCACCGTCGGCGGTAGCGGTTCGCCGTAGCCAAACAGGCGATACTTTTCGACCAGCAGACAGGTTAACAGACCGCAGACCATTACCGGCAGGGTCACGGGCGCCATGCGAAGAAAGAACTCGCCAAAATGCCAGCCCGCGGCTTTGGCGATAATCAAGTTTTGCGGCTCGCCGACCATGGTCATGACGCCGCCGAGCGCGGTCCCGACGCCGGCGTGCATCATCAGGCTGCGCAGAAAGCCGCGGAACTGCTCCAGAACCTCGCGATAGTGCTGCTCGATATGGCTGTCATCGAGCAGGTCGCTATCGTCCGGGCGCGCCGAGGCGACGCGGTGATAGATGCCGTAGAACCCGACGGCGACGCTGATCACTACCGCCACCACCGTCAGCGCATCGAGAAAGGCCGAGAGGAAGGCTGCCGCCAGGCAGAAGGCCAGCGATAGCAGCATTTTGCTGCGGATCCCCAGCAGCAGGCGCGTAAACACGAACAGCAAAAGCTGTTTCATAAAGTAGATACCCGCCACCATGAACATCAGCAGGAGCAGCACCTCCAGATTGCCGGCGATCTCTTCCCGGACGTGCGCCGGGCTGGTCATGCCGATCAGCAGCGCCTCGATAGCCAGCAGACCCCCCGGCAGCAGCGGATAGCACTTCAGCGCCATGGCGAGGGTAAAGATAAACTCAACCACCAGCAGCCAGCCGGCGACAAACGGCGCCACGGCGAACACCAGCGGATTTACGATTAAGAAAATGATTAATGCCAGCTTGTACCAGTCCGGCGACTGGCCAAGAAAATTGCGCCACAGCGCGCGGCCATAAGAAATTTCCACGACAGAATCCTTCCCCGTCAATGAGTGCATGGTTTTGTGCATAACGATTGGCAAGAGTACCAGTTGAGCAAAATGAGAAGCAACTTTCTTCGCGCCGCGCTGGCGGTTTGTGAAGATAAGGAAAAGCGCAAAGTAAAAGCGGAAAATGAAACGGCGATCCCTTTTTAATTCACTTGCCATGCTATCTGCGCTATAGCGGCTCTGGTATGATGAGTGCAATTGTAACGCTGTGTAATGGAAATCTTACTATGGTCATTAAGGCGCAGAGCCCTGCGGGTTTCGCGGAAGAGTACATCATTGAGAGTATCTGGAATAACCGCTTCCCTCCCGGATCGATTCTCCCCGCTGAACGCGAGCTTTCTGAGCTGATCGGTGTCACCCGCACAACCCTGCGCGAAGTATTGCAGCGTCTGGCCCGTGACGGCTGGCTGACCATTCAGCATGGTAAGCCCACTAAAGTGAATAACTTTTGGGAAACCTCCGGCCTGAATATCCTCGAAACGCTGGCGCGCCTCGATCACGACAGCGTACCGCAGCTGATTGATAATCTGCTCTCCGTGCGCACCAACATTTCCACGATTTTTATCCGCACCGCGTTTCGCCAGCATCCGGATAAAGCGCTGGCGGTCCTGGACAGCGCCCGGGAGGTGGAGGATCACGCCGACGCCTTCGCCGAGCTTGATTATAATATTTTCCGTGGTCTTGCGTTCGCCTCCGGCAACCCGATCTACGGTCTGATCCTCAACGGCATGAAGGGGTTGTATACCCGCATCGGCCGCCACTATTTCTCCAGCCCGGAAGCGCGCAGCCTGGCGCTCGGTTTCTATCATCAGCTGGCGAAAGTGTGTGAGGCTGGCCTGCATGACCAGGTTTACGAGCTGGTTCGTCGCTACGGCCATGACAGCGGCGAGATCTGGCACCGGATGCAGAAATCGCTGCCCGGTGATTTAGCCATGAATATGCGTTAAGCGGGCTTTTCGCGATCGATATACAGAACAAGGGGGCCAATGGCCCCCTTTGTTATTTTACTCGCCCCGCAATGCTATAGCGCGTTCGGCCGCGCCGGGCAGCGGTCCAACAGCTCAATGCTGCCGTCGGCGTTCTGCTGCTCCAGCAGCACATCGAACCCCCACAGACGATGCACATGCTTCAGCACTTCGCGCCGGCCTTTGTCCAGCGGGACGCGGTTGTGCGGCACATAGCGCAAGGTCAGCGATCGGTCGCCGCGCAGGTCAACGTTCCACACCTGGATATTCGGCTCAAGATTGCTGAGGTTATACTGCGCGGAGAGCTTATTGCGGATCTCGCGATAACCCTCTTCGTTGTGAATCGCCGAGATCTCCAGATAATTGTTGTGATCGTCGTCGAGCACGGTAAAGAAGCGGAAATCGCGCATGATCTTCGGCGACAGGAACTGACTGATAAAGCTTTCATCCTTAAAGTCGCGCATGGCGAAATGCAGCGTTTCCAGCCAGTCAGAACCGGCGATATCGGGGAACCAGTACTTATCCTCTTCCGTGGGCGACTGACAGATGCGCTTGATGTCCTGGAACATGGCGAAGCCCAGCGCGTAGGGGTTAATCCCGCTGTACCACGGACTGTTGTACGGCGGCTGGAACACCACGTTGGTATGGCTGTGGAGAAACTCCAGCATAAAGCGCTCAGTCACTTTCCCTTCATCGTAGAGATGGTTGAGGATGGTGTAGTGCCAGAAGGTGGCCCACCCCTCGTTCATCACCTGGGTCTGTTTCTGCGGGTAGAAATACTGGCTGACTTTACGCACGATGCGCAGGATCTCGCGCTGCCACGGTTCGAGCAACGGGGCGTTCTTCTCCATAAAGTACAGCAGGTTCTCCTGCGGTTCGGAAGGGTAGCGACGAGCGGATTCAATCGCTTTTTCCTCTTCGCGCTTCGGTAGGGTGCGCCACAGCATATTCACCTGGCTTTGCAGATACTCTTCCCGGCTTTTCTGCCGCGCTTTCTCCTCCTGCAGAGAGATTTTTTGCGGACGTTTATAGCGGTCGACGCCGTAGTTCATCAGCGCGTGGCAGGAGTCGAGCAGTTTCTCTACTTCGTCGACGCCATAGCGCTCTTCGCACTCGGTGATGTACTTACGGGCAAAGATCAGATAGTCGATGATCGAGCTGGCGTCGGTCCAGCTGCGAAACAGATAGTTATTTTTAAAAAACGAGTTATGCCCGTAGCAGGCATGGGCCATCACCAGCGCCTGCATGGTGATGGTGTTTTCCTCCATCAGGTAGGCGATACAGGGGTTGGAGTTGATGACTATCTCATACGCCAGACCCTGCTGACCGTGCTTATAGGCCTGCTCGGTCTCAATAAATTTTTTGCCAAACGACCAGTGCGGATAGTTGATGGGCATGCCGACGCTGGAGTAGGCGTCCATCATCTGCTCGGAAGTAATGACTTCGATCTGGTGCGGGTAGGTGTCAAGACGATAGAGCTTGGCGACCCGGTCCACTTCGGCCAGGTAGGTTTCCAGTAACTCGAACGTCCAGTCGGGTCCATCGCTTAAACGGGTGGTGTCCCTGTTCATGGAGTCAATCGTAGCCATTAGCGCGCCCTCGTTGTTGTTGGTTTTCTCTGAACGGAAAACCTCTAAACAAGCATAGAACACGGTGCAGCAAACTGTGCTGTACGCCAATCGCTTTTCTTCGCGATTTCCCCATCTCAAAGCCGTTTTTTTGCCTTGTTTGCAGAATTTAATGCTGGGTAAAAATAAAGCGCAGCATGAGATCGTAAATCTCACAGCGCAGGGCTGGTGCGGTTTGCTGTGAGTTAAGTCACCATAAATAAAGCGTATGTTGAATAATATTTTCAACTGAGTTATCAATTTGTAATTAGATGATTGTTCTTTAACTGTTACGGAGTCGCTATGCGTGTCGTCATACTGGGAAGTGGGGTGGTTGGGGTAGCCAGCGCGTGGTATTTGAGTCAGGCGGGTCATGACGTGACGGTCATCGACCGTCAGCCCGGTCCGGCAGAGGAGACCAGCGCGGCCAACGCCGGGCAGATTTCTCCCGGCTATGCGGCGCCCTGGGCGGCGCCGGGGGTGCCGCTGAAGGCGATCAAATGGATGTTTCAGCGCCATGCGCCGCTGGCGATCGGTCTTGACGGCACCTCGTTCCAGTTGAAGTGGATGTGGCAGATGCTGCGCAACTGCGACACCCGCCACTATATGGAGAACAAAGGCCGTATGGTGCGCCTGGCGGAGTACAGCCGCGACTGCCTGAAGGCGCTGCGCGACACCACCGGCATTCAGTATGAAGGGCGCCAGGGCGGGACGCTGCAGCTGTTCCGTACCGCCAAACAGTATGAAAATGCCACCCGCGACATCGCGGTGCTGGAGGACGCCGGCGTGCCGTATCAGCTGCTGGAAGCGAAGCGGTTGGCGGAGGTGGAGCCGGCGCTGGCGGAGGTCAGCCACAAACTGACCGGCGGCCTGCGCCTGCCAAATGATGAAACCGGCGACTGCCAGCTGTTTACCACCCGTTTGGCGGCAATGGCGGAACAGGCCGGCGTGACCTTCCGCTTCAACACCGCAGTGGATGCGCTGCTGCACGAGGGCGATCGCATTGCCGGGGTGAAATGCGGCGATGAGATTATCAAGGGCGACGCCTATGTGATGGCCTTCGGCTCCTACTCGACGGCGATGCTTAAAGGGCTGGTGGATATACCGGTCTACCCGCTGAAAGGCTACTCATTAACTATTCCGATCGCTCAGGAGGACGGCGCGCCGGTTTCAACTATCCTTGATGAGACTTACAAAATCGCCATCACCCGCTTCGATCAGCGCATTCGGGTCGGCGGCATGGCGGAGATCGTCGGTTTTAACAAAGCGCTGCTGCAGCCGCGTCGCGAAACCCTGGAGATGGTGGTGCGCGATCTGTTCCCGCGCGGCGGCCACGTGGAGCAGGCGACGTTCTGGACGGGCCTGCGGCCGATGACGCCGGACGGCACGCCGGTGGTCGGCCGCACAGCGTATAAAAATCTGTGGCTCAACACCGGCCACGGCACGCTTGGCTGGACCATGGCCTGCGGCTCCGGGCAGCTTATCAGCGATCTGATCTCCGGCCGCACGCCGGCGATCCCTTACGACGATCTGGCGGTTGCCCGCTACAGCCCCGGTTTTACCCCGGCGCGCCCGCAGCACCTGCACGGCGCACACAACTAAGGAGCTTGCATGACCCGTCCGGTAGTGGCCAGCATCGACCTGCTGGCCTTGCGGCAGAATTTACAGATAGTGCGTCGCGCGGCCCCCGGGTCGCGCCTGTGGGCGGTGGTCAAGGCCAACGCCTACGGCCACGGCGTGGCGCGCGTATGGAGTGCGTTAAGCGCGGCGGATGGTTTCGCCTTGCTCAACCTGGAAGAGGCGATCCTGCTGCGCGAGCAGGGCTGGAAAGGCCCGATCCTGCTGCTGGAGGGCTTCTTCCATGCCGATGAGCTGGCGGTGCTGGATCAATATCGTTTAACCACCAGCGTCCACAGCAACTGGCAGATTAAGGCCCTGCAGCAGGCGAAGCTGCGCGCGCCGCTGGATATCTATCTCAAGGTGAACAGCGGCATGAACCGGCTGGGCTTTATGCCTGAGCGGGTCCACACCGTCTGGCAGCAGCTGCGGGCGATAAGCAACGTCGGCGAGATGACGCTGATGTCGCACTTCGCGGAGGCGGAGAACCCGCAGGGAATTGTCGAGCCGATGCGCCGTATCGAACAGGCGGCGGAGGGGCTGGATTGCCCGCGCTCGCTGGCCAACTCGGCGGCGACCCTCTGGCATCCGGAAGCGCATTTTGACTGGGTTCGTCCAGGCATCGTGCTGTATGGCGCGTCGCCTTCCGGGCAGTGGCAGGACATCGCCAACACCGGGCTGAAGCCGGTCATGACGCTGCGCAGCGAAATCATCGGCGTGCAGAACCTGCGCCCCGGCGAGGCGATTGGCTATGGCGGCCTGTACCGCACCACCCAGGAGCAGCGGATCGGCATCGTCGCCTGCGGCTATGCCGATGGCTATCCGCGGGTGGCGCCGAGCGGCACGCCGGTGCTGGTGGATGGCGTACGCACCACTACCGTGGGACGCGTATCGATGGATATGCTGGCGGTCGATTTAACGCCTTGTCCGCAGGCCGGGATCGGCGCGCCGGTCGAGCTGTGGGGCAAAGAGATTAAAATCGACGACGTGGCGGCCAGCAGCGGCACCGTCGGCTATGAGCTGATGTGCGCCCTGGCGCCGCGGGTGCCAGTTGTGACCCTGTAACTTATTCCGGGGCGGATCACTCCGCCTCGTCTTCCGCGACCCGCACCCCAACCTTCAGCACGTGATCGTTCTCTTTTTCAGCTACCGTCCACACCATCCCGGCGAACTCCACCTGGTCGCCCACCACCGGCGCGGCGCCCAGCAGCTGCTGCACCACTTCCCCGAGCGACTGCTGATGCTCGCGGAACTCCTCACCGCCGTCGAGACCGTAGATTTGCGCCACATCGGCGAAGCGGGCCTCAGCATCAAGAATGAAGTCGCCGAAAAAGCGCTGATCGAGCGCCACCGGCGGCGACTGGCTGAACATTTTGCCGAGCGCCGGCAGGTCGTGCTCCCGACCAATAACGCACAGGATATCGCCTTCCCGCAGGCGGGTGCTGCCGGTGGGGTGCAGCAGGACATTGTTGCGAAACAGCGCGGCAATCCGCGTCTCCGGTGGCATGTGCAAGTCGCGCAGCGCCGCGCCGATGCACCACTTATCGGCCCCCAGCTGGTAGACAAACTGCTCCCACGGGTTTTCCGGGTGAATATCCAGCCCGACGCGGGAGATGGGCCAGCTGATGGGCGGCACCACCACTTTGGCTTTTTTCGCCGCCCACGACAGCGAAGTGCCCTGCAGCAGCAGCGATACCAGCACCACGAAGAAGGCGACATTGAAGAACAGGCGGGCGTTGTCCAGGCCGGCCATCATCGGGAACACCGCGAGAATAATGGGCACCGCGCCGCGCAGGCCAACCCAGCTGATAAACACCCGTTCGCGCAGGTTAAAGCCGCGAAACGGCAGCAGGCCGGCAAACACCGACAGGGGCCGGGCAATGAATATCATCCACATCGACAGCAGCAGCGCCGTGATAGCGATCGGCAGCAGGTCGGAGGGCGTCACCAGCAGGCCCAGCACCAGGAACATGGCGATCTGCGCCAGCCACGCCAGGCCGTCGAAGTTCTGCAGGATGCCGTGCCGGTTGCGGATCGGCCGGTTGCCCAGCAGAAAGCCGCAGAGATAGACGGCGAGGATACCGCTGCCGTCGAGGGAGGTGGTGACGGCAAAAATCATGATCCCGCCGCTCAGCGCCAGCAGCGGATAGAGGCCGGCGGGCAGCACGATGCGGTTAATCATCTGCAGCAGCAGGTAGCCGCCGCCGAGGCCGATGGCGATCCCGAGGCCGAACTGCTGAATGATATGCACGGCGAACATCCAGCTGAGGCCGGTTTGGTGCTGCTGGATCATTTCGATCAGGGTGATGGTCAGGAAGACCGCCATCGGGTCGTTACTGCCTGACTCTATCTCCAGCGTCGAGCCGACGCGCTCGTTGAGCCCCTTGCCGCCGAGCAGCGAGAAGACCGCCGCGGCGTCGGTGGAGCCGACAATGGCGCCGATCAGCAGGCCTTCGATCAGATCCAGCTTGAACAACCAGGCCGCCATCATCCCGGTCAGCGCCGAGGTGATCAGCACCCCAACCGTCGCCAGCGACAGCGCGGGCCACAGCGCGACGCGAAAGGAGCTGGCCTGGGTGCGCATCCCGCCGTCTAGCAGGATCACCGCCAGCGCCAGGTTACTCACCATATAGGCGAAGGGGTAATTGTCGAAGGGGATGCCGCCGATGCCGTCAATGCCTGCCAGCATCCCGATGGCCAGAAAGATGACCAGAATCGGGATGCCAAGGCGCGAAGAAAAGGAGCTCAATAAGATACTGCAGGTTACTAAAACAGAACCCAGAATAAACAGACTAATGACCGCAGCGGCGTCCAATGTTCACGTACTCCCTGACTGGCGTGAAAAAATGGCTAAAAGTGACACTATTTTAACAATTCGCAGGGGATCCGCCTATGCGTTCGGGAAATTTATTCTGTCAGCACCGGATGGCCGCCGATCGTCAGGGTGGTGGCCGCCGCCTGATTCACCAGGCGCGCGCGGGCGCCCAGCGGCAGGGTCACCGTGCGCTGCTCGTGGCCAAACTCCAGTCCGCTAATCAGCGGCAGGGGGAGCTGTTGGCGCAGATAATCAAAAACCTGCGGCAAATCGTATCCCGCGTCATAGTCGTTCGGCGCGCTGCCGGTGAAGCTGCCGAAGATCACCGCTTTCTGCGCCGCCAGCACGCCGCTGTGCAACAGCTGAAGCAGCATGCGCTCGACGCGGAACGGGTGCTCGTTGATATCCTCCACCACCAGGATGCCGTCGCGGATCGCCGGCAGCCACGGCGTGCCGATAAGCGAGGTCAGCATCGCCAGATTTCCCCCCCACAGGGTGCCTTCCACCCGGCAGTTCGGCCCTTCGCCCGGCCATTCGAGGGTGAATTCCGGCTGGCGTAGCGCCTGCCAGAAATGGTGCTCGGTAAACGGGTCGAGGGTCTCCGCGCCGAAGTTGCCGGCGAGCATTGGCCCGCTGAAGGTGATGACGTTGCCCATGGCCAGCAGGCCCGACTGGATAGCGGTGAAATCGCTGTGGCCGCAAATCAGCAGCGGGTCGCGCTGCTGGCGGGCAACCAGTCCCTGCCAGTCGATATGCGGCAGCAGGCGACTGGCGCCGTAGCCGCCGCGCACGGCGAGGACGATCCGGTTGCGGCCGGGCAACTGGGCCAGCTGGTTAATATCGACCAGCCGTTCATGTTCAGTCCCGGCGAAACGCTGCTGCCGGCGGGGAATGACCTGCTGGTGGGCCACCTCGTGTCCGGCCTGCTGCAGACGCTCGACGCCGCGTGCTGCCGCCTGCTGGTTGATGCAATACCCGGATGGCGCGACCAGATAAAACTGAGACATGATAATTCCTTGCTATGAATGAAAGGGTTATGATGCCGCCTGGAATGGCGATTGTCATCTCCAGGTGGCTAACTTCAGTCCGCACCCGTCATCCTTCAGGTTGTCGGCAGGCGGGAGACGTACCGCGGCCGTCGTTCTGTAGCATGATGGCGTTTGGGTAGATAAGGATAGATGTGTGAAATTGAGATGGTTGCTTATTTTAGTCGTTTTTCTGGCCGGTTGTAGTTCGAAACATGATTACACTAACCCGCCATGGAACCCCGAGGTCCCGGTGAAGCGGGCGATGCAGTGGATGCCGATCAGTGAAAAAGCCGGCGCCGCCTGGGGCGTGGATCCGCAGCTGATCACGGCGATCATCGCCATCGAGTCGGGTGGTAATCCTGCAGTGGTGAGTAAATCCGGCGCCGTCGGGCTGATGCAGCTCAAGCCGTCGACCTCCGGACGCGATGTCTATCGGCGGATGGGGTGGCGCGGCGAGCCGTCGGTCAGTGAGCTGAAAAACCCGGAACGTAATATCTCGATGGGGGCCGCCTATCTGAGCATTCTGGAGAACGGTCCGCTGGCGGGGATCAAAGACCCGCAGGTGATGCGCTATGCGGTGGTGGTCTCCTATGCCAACGGCGCTGGCGCGCTGCTGCGTACCTTCTCCTCGAACCGCCAGGACGCCATCGAGGAGATTAACGATCTCGACGCCGATGAGTTCTTCGAACATGTGGTGAAAAAACACCCGGCACCGCAGGCGCCGCGCTATATCTGGAAACTCCAGAAAGCGCTGGACGCCATGTAATCCCTCGTTTGGCCTCCGGTAGTCTCCCGGAGGCCACGTCCTCAGAAATCGTAGCCCACGGTGGCTATAACGCTGCGCTCTGCTCCCCAGTAACAGTTGCCGGTGCCATAGCAGCCGGAAATATACTCGCGGTCGCCGATATTGTTGGCGTTAACCTGCACATAAGCGCCTTTCAGCGTTGGCGACCAGACGCCGAGGTCGGCCCGCATCATGGCGTCCATCAGCGTGACCGACGGCAGCCGCGCGGTGTTGGCATCATCCGCCCACTGTTTACCGATGTAGCGGACGCCGGCGCCAACGGAGATCCCCGCCGGGAACTGATAGCGCGCCCAGAAGGAGGCCATCTGATCCGGGGTCAGCTGCGGCGTGTTATTGTCGGTCCCGTCTTTGGTGTCCTGGAAACGCAGACGATTCCAGGTATACGAGGCGATAGTACTCAGCTGCGGGGTGATCTGGTGGTGCGCTTCCAGCTCAACGCCCTGGGAATGGACCTTACCCGCCGGAATATAGGTGGCGGTGGCGATGTTCGGGTCGCGAGTGGCGACATCCTTTTGCGTCAGGTCGTAAATCGCGATGCTATAGAGATCGCTGCTGCCCGGCGGCTGGAACTTCAGGCCGGCTTCAACCTGTTCGGCGGTGGTCGGTTTCAACGGTTTGCCGTCCGCGCCCGGCAGCATCGCCGGAGTGATCGCCTGGCTGTAGCTCAGGTAGGGCGACAGACCGTTGTCCAGGGCGTACAACAGCGAGGCGCGGCCGCTGATATGGTCGTCTGAACGGCGGTTTGAGGTCCCCTGTGTATCGCTGACCTGCTGGGAAACGATGCGGTCGTAGCGGGCGGAAACATCCACATGCCAGCGGTTCCAGACCATCTCATCCTGCAGATACAGCCCGGTCTGGTAATAGCGGCGATTATTGTCGTCGCTGTAGGTAACGGTATGTCCGGTCTGCGCGGTATAGCCGCTAAACGGGTTAAGGGGCGCCGCGCCGCCGGCGCCGGTCCACAGGTCGTTACGGAAGCGATGATATTCGGCGCCGAGGATCAGGGTGTGCGCCAGGTCGCCTGTATTGAAATCGGCGCGCAGGCGGTTATCGGTTGACCAGCCGTCCAGCGAACCGCGCGAACCGCTGTAGCCGCGGGCCAGCATGTCGCTGTCATCTATCCAGCCGACCTGGTAGACCTGATCGAGGGAGACGTTGGTATGGGTGTAGCTCCCGGCGGAAGAGACCGACCAGACGTCGGTGAACTGGTGGTCAAACTCATAGCTGTAAATCTGCTGGCGGCGCTGATAGCCATCTCCCGGATCGCCTTCGTTGGTGCTGGGGGAGAGCTTACGGCCATTGTGCGCGTAGCGGGTGCCGTCCAGCGGCAAAGAGCCGTGGTAGCCGCCGGAAGGATCTTTTTGCAGATAGGCGCGCAGCAGCAGCGAGGTGTCGCTGTCCGGCTGCCACAGCAGGGAAGGCGAAATCGCGTAGCGCTCTTCGCGGGTATGGTCATACTGCGTGTCGCTGCTGCGGGTCATCCCGATCAGCCGCCATGCCCACTGGTCATTGATGGCGTCGGTGGAATCGAAGGCCGCGCCTTTGGTATTTTGCGTGCCGCCGGTCAGGCGGATGTGGCCCTGCTGACTGAACTGCGGACGTTTGGAAGTCAGGTTGACCACGCCGCCCGGCACGCTCTGCCCGTAGAGCGCGGAGGAGGGGCCGCGGATCACATCCACGCGTTCGATAAACCACGGGTCGATTTGCAGTACGTTATGGCTGCCGCCGTCGCTCATCAGGCGCATGCCGTCGAGGAACAGGTTATCGACGTCGCCGCCGTGGTAGCCGCGCAGGGAGATGGCGTCGAACCGGGTGGCGCCGCCGCCGAAGCTGGAGTAGACCCCCGGGGTATATTCCAGCGCCTGGCTGATGGTATTCGCCCCCTGATCCGCCATCTGCTGGCGGGTGACCACCGACACCGACTGGGCGGTAGTGATTAACGGCTGGTCGGTTTTCGTCGCCCCGAGCGAGGTGCTGGCGCTGTAGCCCTCCGTCGGCGCGCTGGCGGACGCCGGCGGGGTGGCAGTGACCACCACCGTCTCTTCGGCTTGCGCGGTGAAGGGGAGTGCGACCGCAAGGGCATACAGCAGCCCCGGGCGTTTTCGAGAAATAGCCACGTTCATAAGATCATCCTGAACCAACGCGGTCTGGTACTCCTGTACGCCGCCGCGTGAAAAACGAATCTGTCATTATTCGTTAAAAAGTAATGCGAATTATTATTGTTTGTATTTGTGCGATCAAGCGAAAAGGTGACCTGTTCAACGCGAGGGGGTGGGGAAGTGTTTCCCGCGAGCCGCAGAATGGGTCTGCGCGGGATGATAGTGACCAGGGAGACCGCTTCCCCCTACCGATTTTGGTAGGGGGCGGCGATGCGTCAGGAGCCGGTCTTTTGCGGTTCCGCAGGGGCGGGGTCGTTAGCCGCGGGCGCCGCAACAGGTTTGTCCTGCGGTGAAGGGGTTGTCGCCGGACGGGTAGCGGGCAGCGCATCGCAGGGTTTCTCCTGCGGGCAGATCAGATCCAACATCTTCAGGGTGACGCCGTTGGTCCAGCCAAAGCCGTCCTGCAGCGGATATTCCCCGCCGCCGCCGCCGCCGCCGGTGCCGGTCGAGCTCACGTCATACTTCTCCACCAGCTTTTGCTTACTGTCATAGGTATGCTGCACGTTGGTCAGGAAGCGCCAGGTGACCTCCATGGCGATCTTCTGCTGACCATAGTTTTGCAGCCCCTCGACCGCCACCCACTGCAGCGGCGCCCAGCCGTTGGGGGCGTCCCACTGCTGGCCGCTGTTGACGGTGGTGGTGGTCAGCCCGCCGGGTTTAAGCAGGCGCGACTCGGCGGCGGCGGCCACTTTCGTCGCCCGCTCGCGTGACGCGGCATTGACGTACAGCGGGAACAGCGCCGCCGCGGTCAGCTGATTGCGCACCTTGTGGCTTTTCAGATCGTAGTCGGCGTACCATCCCTCTTTATCATTCCACAGGTATTTCTCGATGGCCTGCTGGCGGGCGTTAGCCAGCGCATCGTACTGCGTAGCGCCAGCGCTGTCCCCGGATGCCTTGCTGGCGCGGGCGAGGGTTTTCTCCAGATGGAACATCAGGGCATTGAGATCGACCGGGACAATCGAGGTGGTGCGAATGGTGGCGAGCTGCTGCGGATTGTCCATCCAGCGGGAGCTGAAATCCCAGCCGGAGGCGGCGGCGGAGCGCAGGTCGCGATAGATCTCGGTTGCCGGACGATTCGGGTTGCTTTTGGCGGTTTTGACGTCGTCAAGCCAGGACTCGGGACGCGGGGTGTCGTTATCGTCCCAGTAGCGGTTGAGCAGCGCGCCGTCCGCCATCCGCACCGCCCGTTTGTCGGCGCTGCCGGGAGCCAGCGCGTCCGCTCCGGCCATCCAGTAGCGATACTCTTTCTCCAGCTGCGGCTGGTAGGTTTTCAGCACCTGGTCGCCATCGTGCGTCGCCAGCAGGCTCACCATAAAGGAGAAGAAGGGGGGCTGCGAACGGCTGAGATAATAGGTGCGGTTGCCGTTGGGGATATGGCCCCAGGCGTCAATTTCCGCGGCGAAGTTGGCGACCATATCCTCGACTTTATCCCAGTGACCGCTTTCGGCAAGACCCAGCATCGTGAAATAGCTGTCCCAGTAATAGACTTCGCGGAAACGTCCTCCGGGCACCACGTAGGGCTTAGGCAGCGGCAGCAGCGAGTCCCATTTTTCCACCTCGACGGTGCTGCGGGTCAGGACCGGCCACAGGCCATCGATATATTGACGCAGAGTTTGCCCTTTGGGCGGCACATAGGTGTCGTTCTCTTTCGGCAGCGTGAAGTTCAGTTCGACGAAGTGGCGCAGGTCGAAGCTGGCCTGGTTTTTTTGCATCCGGTAATCGGCAAGGATCATCAGCGGATCGCTGTTAGGGATAGCGTCGGCGAAGGTTTTCTGATCGGCAAACAGTTTCGCGCTCTGGACATCATTGAACAGCGGGCCCAGCAGAATATCCGGCGAGGGGGGCGGCGCGGTTTTGCCGTCTTCCGCCTGAGCGTTCAGGCTCATCAGGGCGATCAGAGCGCCGCCGATCGCCAGGCGCAGGGAACAGGGCAAAGCAGCGGGACGACGTGCATCAGTACTCGTCATGGGGAGTTCTCCTTATCATTATCGACTGCGGGCCACGACGTTTGGCCATCCAAAAACCTTAGACGAATATCTGCCGCTGCGCGTGTCAGGGGTAACATTTTGCGCGAAAACAGAGGATTTACCTGCCAGGTCTCCTGAGACCGCCGCGGGCTGGGCCGCCTGGCTGAGGGCGCTGGCGTCCACGATGGCGCAAAAAACGTCGCCCTGCCTCACGACGGTGCAGCCGCCGCCGGGCGCGGGCGGCTGTTTTGGCGATTTTTTGCACAGCCAGACGGCGGGGCTGAACCGATTTGCACAACGCCGCGGCGGCAGAGGACCTGGCATAATTAATGCTTATCTCTTAGCGGGATTACCACAAAGTGAGTACAACCGGAGGGGATAGCCATGATTAAAATTACGCTACCTGACGGGCATTATTATGACGAGATGCTGACCGCGCAGGGTGAACAGCGGCCGCACTATAATGCCTGGTGGCAATGGTTTCGCAACACCGATCAATTCTCTATCCGGCAGAAAAAAGCGCAAGCGGAACTGCTTTTTCACCGTATCGGCATCACCTTTAACGTGTACGGCGAGGATGAGGGGACCGAGCGGCTGATCCCGTTTGACAGCGTGCCGCGGATCATACCCGCCGGGGAGTGGCAGCGCATTGACCGCGGCATACGCCAGCGGGTGAAAGCGCTGAACGCCTTCCTCTATGACATCTATCATGAGCAGAATATCCTGCGCGCGGGGCTGATCCCGGCCGAGCAGGTGCTGGCCAACGAGCAGTATCAGCCGTGCATGCAGGGCATCAACCTGCCAAACAACACCTATGCCCATATCACCGGCGTCGATATGGTGCGCAATAACGACGGTCAGTACTACGTGCTGGAGGATAATCTGCGCACGCCGTCCGGCGTCTCCTACATGCTCGAAAACCGTAAGATGATGATGCGCCTCTATCCGGAGATGTTCGAGCAGCATCACATTGCGCCGGTGGAGCGCTACCCAAGCTACCTCCTGCAGACCCTGCGCGAAAGCTCGCTGGTGGATGATCCCTGCGTCGTGGTGATGACCCCGGGTCGCTTCAACAGCGCCTACTTCGAGCACAGCTTCCTGGCGCAGCAGATGGGGGTCGAGCTGGTGGAGAGCGCCGATCTGTTTATTAAAAACGGCGCGGTGTATATGCGCACCACCGAGGGGCCGCGGCGGGGGGATGTGATTTATCGCCGCATCGACGACGCCTGGCTCGACCCGCTGGCCTTCCGCGCCGATTCGATGCTCGGCGTCCCGGGGCTGCTGTCCGTCTATCGCGCCGGCGGCGTAGTGCTGGCCAACGCCATCGGCACCGGGGTGGCTGACGACAAATCAATCTATCCGTACGTCCCGGAGATGATCCGCTTTTACCTCGGCGAACAACCGATCCTCAGCAATATCCCCACCTGGCAGTGCCGGAAAGCGGAGGACCTGCGCTACGTGCTGAGCAATCTCGAGCTGATGGTGGTCAAGGAGGTCCATGGCGCCGGGGGCTACGGCATGCTGGTCGGCCCGCGTTCCACCAAAGAGGAGCGGGAGGCCTTCCGCCAGCGCCTGCTGGCCAATCCGGCCAACTATATCGCCCAGGACACCCTCGCGCTGTCGACCTGCCCCACCTTCGTTGATGAAGGGCTGTCGCCGCGGCATATCGATTTACGGCCCTACGTGCTGTCCGGGCAGGAGATGCGGCTGGTGCCCGGCGGCCTGACCCGCGTGGCGCTGACCGAAGGGTCGCTGGTGGTCAACTCGTCGCAGGGCGGCGGAACCAAGGATACCTGGGTGATGGAGGATGACGCATCATGCTAAGTCGTACGGCGAGTGAACTGTTCTGGATGGCCCGCTATCTCGAGCGGGCGGAGAGCTACGCCCGGGTGCTGGACGTGACCTGGAAATTATCGATGATCCCCCGTCACAGCCAGCAGTCGCGGGATCTGGCGCTGCCGCTGAATTTGTCGATGACCCACGAGTTGTTTCAGGCGCGCCATGCCCGCTTTACCATGAGCAATCTGCTCAACTTTTTTGCCCTTGATGGCAACAACCCCTGCAGTATTTACAGCTGCGTGGAGATGGCGTGGAACAACGCGCACGCGGTGCGCGGCAGTTTGTCGGCCGAAGTGTGGGAGAGCATCAATGCCACCCGCATTGAGCTGCGAAGCCTGCGCCAGCAGGGGCTGGGCGAGCTGGGGAGCGATGGCTTTTTTGAGTGGGTGAAAGAGCGGGTGCATCTGTTTCGCGGGGCAGTGATCGGCACGCTGCTGCGCAACGACGCGCTGAGCTTTATCGGTATCGGCACCCTGATTGAGCGCGCCTTCGCCACCACCCAGTTGCTGCTGATTAAGGATCAACAGCTGACCAACGATCCGGATCCGGTGCGGGAATACTACCGACTGGATACCCTGCTCAATGCGGTCAGCGCCCGCGAAGCCTACAACAGCCTCTACCGCCAGCCGGTCAGTCGCGAAACGGTGATGGAGCTGCTGATCCTGCGGAACGATATTCCGCGTTCGCTGCGCGCCAGCATTGCCGACCTGGTGGGCGAACTGGAGAAGATCGCCAACGATCGCTCCTATCAACCGTTGCGCCTCGCCCATCAGCTCAACGTTGACCTGCGCTTCAGCACCCGTGACGACCTGGCGCAGGCGGACCTGCAGACCACCCTTAACGGGCTGCTGGCGAGAATTAACGCGCTGTCCGACAGCATCAGACAAACCTACCTGGAGGCCTTATGAAACTGGTCATCGATCATCTCACCCGCTATGGCTACGATGAAGAAGTGAAGTTTTCCACCCAGTATCTGCGCCTGACGCCGCGCAGTACCGCCCGGCAGACGATCACCGCCTGGACGCTGACCCTGCCGGACGGCGCGGCGGTGACCACTACCGACGGCTGGGGCAATGTGCTGCATGTGCTGACGCTGGATAACCCGCACAAGGAGATCACCATCCGCGCCAGCGGGATTGTCGATATCGCCGACGAAGGGGAGGAGACGCGTGATGAAGAGGCCGAGCTGCTGTCGCCGCTGGTTTTTCTGCGCTGTACGCCGCTAACCCGCGCCGATAGGGCGATCCGTGAGTTTGCCCAGCGCCTCTATCGTCCCGATGCGGCGGAAGAGAGTCTGAATCAACTGATGGCGGATCTGCTGTTAAGAATGCCATACTCCCCCGGCGCGACCCAGGTGCAGGACTCCGCCGCCGACGCTTTCGCCCGCGCGAAGGGGGTGTGCCAGGATCATACCCATGTTTTTCTCGCCTGCTGCCGCGCGCTGGAGATCCCGGCGCGCTACGTCAGCGGCTATGTCTACAGCGATAACGCCCAGCATGTGGCGATGCATGCCTGGGCGGAAGTCTGGCTCGACGGCCGCTGGCTGTCGTTTGATATCACCAATAATACCCGTCGCCTGAATCAGCATTTACGGCTGGCGACCGGGCTGGATTATCTCGACGCCTGCCCGGTACGGGGCACCCGGCTGGGCGGCGGCGGGGAGATTATGTTAACTAACGCTGAAGTGCGCGAACACAGCCAGCAGGCGCAGCAGCAATAATACGGGAATAACCGCAATGACCTACTGTGTGGCCATGTGCCTGGTGGATGGACTGGTGTTTGCTTCCGACTCCCGCACCAATGCGGGCGTCGACCATATTGCCACTTTTAAAAAGCTGCACGTTTTCCATCAGGAGGGGGAACGGGTGCTGGTGCTGCAATCCGCCGGCAATCTGGCCACCACCCAGAGCGTGATAAGCCTGCTCAGCGCGCGCATCCGTACCCAGCAGGAGCCGAATCTGATGCAGGTCACTTCCCTCTACGACGCCGCGATGCTGATCGGTAAAACGCTGCTGGAGGTGATCCAGCGCGACAGCAGCAACCAGCAGACCTGCAGTAACACCAACTTCAACTGCAACCTGCTGCTTGGCGGCCAGATCGCCGGCGAAACCCATCGTCTGTTCCATATTTATCCGGAGGGCAACTTTATTGAAGCCACCCGCGACACGCCTTATTTCCAGATTGGCGAAAGCAAATACGGCAAACCGATCATCGATCGGGTGCTGACCATCGACACGCCGCTGGAGCAGGCGATGTGCTGCGCGTTGATCTCCATTGATTCGACGCTGCGCAGTAATCTGTCCGTCGGCCTGCCGCTGGATACGCTGCTCTACCGCAGCGGCAGCTTCAGCAGTGCCGGGCAGCATCGCATCACCGACAGCGATCCCTACTTCAACCGCATTCGCAAGGCGTGGTCCGAAGGGCTGTTGCACACCTTCCAGACTCTGCCGACCTGGACGCCAGCGGAGCGGGAAGAGGAGTAGTCGCTGTGACGCTCCGCCGGTATCGTCGGCGCGAAGGCGGGTAAGGCGCTGGTGTCCTTTAGTATCCTCGACCTGGCGGTAAAATTTCAGCAACAGCGGTAAATAAATTAACGACAGGCCGCACGGATCGTAGGCCGGGCAAGGCGTCGCCGCCGCCCGGC
>NZ_KV792546.1:0-1806 GCF_001808265.1 Klebsiella sp. HMSC16A12 | reverse complement strand
AAAAATATGACTCCCGGCAGGCGTAAAGGCTGCCCTAATTATTCTCCTGAGTTTAACATCTCAAAACTGGCGCTTGAAAATGGCATTAATGCCAATCTGCTCTTTAAATGGCGCCAGCAGTGGCGCGAGGGAAAGCTGCTATTACCTTCCTCTGAGAGTCCTCAGTTACTTCCTGTGACTCTCGATGCCACCGCCGTACAACCAGAACCGCCCGCTGAGGACTCAGAGCTCAGCATCTGCTGTGAGGTAACGTTCCGGCACGGGACACTCCGCCTCAACGGCACTGTCAGCGAAAAGCTTCTGACTCTGCTGATACAGGAACTGAAGCGATGATCCCGCTACCAACAGGCACCAAAATCTGGCTGGTTGCCGGTATTACCGATATGAGAAACGGCTTCAACGGGCTGGCTGCAAAAGTGCAGACGGCGCTGAAAGACGAACCGATGTCCGGCCATGTCTTCATCTTCCGGGGCCGCAGCGGCAGTCAGGTTAAACTTCTGTGGTCCACCGGCGACGGGCTGTGCCTGCTGACCAAACGGCTGGAGCGCGGGCGCTTCGCCTGGCCGTCAGCTCGCGATGGCAAAGTGTTCCTGACCCCGGCGCAGCTGGCGATGCTCCTTGAAGGTATCGACTGGCGGCAGCCTAAAAGACTGCTTACGTCACTGACTATGTTGTAGGCCTCTTTATCCTGGTCGACGCTGAATGAGCCTGGTAATATATCCGGTATGAACAGCTCACGTCCTGACGATATCGATGAACTGAAACGTCTCCTTGCCGAACAGGAGGCGCTGAATCGTGCCCTTCTGGAAAAGCTGAACGAGCGTGAACGCGAAATAGATCACCTGCAGGCGCAACTGGATAAGCTGCGCCGGATGAACTTCGGCAGCCGCTCCGAAAATGTCTCCCGCCGTATCGCGCAGATGGAAGCCGACCTTAACCAGTTGCAGAAAGAAAGCGATACCCTTACCGGCCGGGTGGATGACCCGGCCGTGCAGCGCCCGCTGCGGCAGACCCGTACCCGCAAACCGTTCCCTGAATCACTTCCCCGTGACGAAAAACGGCTGCTGCCGGCAGCGTCATGCTGCCCGGAATGTGGTGGTGCGCTGAGTTACCTGGGTGAAGATGCCGCCGAACAGCTGGAGCTGATGCGCAGCGCCTTCCGGGTGATCCGGACTGTACGGGAAAAACATGCCTGCACAAAATGTGATGCCATCGTGCAGGCCCCCGCGCCTTCGCGCCCCATTGAGCGGGGTATCGCCGGACCGGGGCTGATGGCCCGCGTGCTGACCTCAAAGTATGCAGAGCACACACCGCTGTATCGTCAGTCTGAAATATACGGTCGCCAGGGCGTGGAACTGAGCCGTTCACTGCTGTCGGGCTGGGTGGATGCATGCTGCCGGCTGCTGTCCCCGCTGGAGGAGGCGCTTCAGGACTATGTCCTGACTGACGGTAAACTCCATGCCGATGATACCCCGGTCCAGGTGCTGTTGCCGGGCAATAAGAAGACGAAGACCGGGCGGTTGTGGACGTATGTTCGTGATGACCGCAACGCCGGGTCAGCGCTGGCACCGGCGGTGTGGTTCGCCTACAGCCCCGACAGAAAAGGCATCCATCCGCAGACCCATCTTGCGGGGTTCAGCGGTGTGCTACAGGCGGATGCGTACGCCGGGTTCAACGAGCTGTACCGCGATGGCCGGATAACGGAAGCCGCCTGCTGGGCTCACGCCCGCCGTAAAATCCACGATGTGCACGTTCGCACGCCGTCAGCCCTGACGGGGCTTTGTTGAATAAATCAGATTTCGGGTA
>NZ_KV792545.1:49668-114711 GCF_001808265.1 Klebsiella sp. HMSC16A12 | reverse complement strand
TGGGGTCAGTCCATGCGCTTGCGCGGGCCTACAGATAACCGCGTAACTGATTGATATTGCGATGTTTCGTAGGCCTGGTAAGGCGGAAGCCGCCACCCGGCAGACATGTGAGCACAATAACGAAGACAGATTTGTCATCACCCGGAAGCCCTCTGAACAGAGGGCTTTTTTTATGTTTGTGCGGTTACAGCTTGTCACAATTCTTCATAATTATATTGATAATCGCAATCATTATCTTTATCATTTTCGCCCATTACGGATGAAGCCACTCCCCGTCTCTGCCGCTTGTACAGACTGACACCGGGCGACCAGCCACATCGACGAGAAAACAGCGCGAGCATGCCGCCGACAGAGCGACAGGCCGCCAGCGCGTGTGAGCAGCACCTTGTTGTTTGTTTGGTTGTACACCTCATGGAGATTTGGAATGTTCAGGTTAAACCCTTTTATCCGGGCGGGATTGTCTGCGTCCGTCGTATCGTTGGCGTTTCCGGCTCTGGCCGATGTGAATGAAGAAACGCTGGTGGTGACCGCCTCGGCCACTGAACAGAATGTCAAAGACGCGCCGGCGAGCATCAGCGTCATCACCCAACAGGATTTACAACGCAAGCCTGTTCAGAACCTGAAAGACGTGCTGCGCGATGTGCCTGGGGTCCAGCTCACCAACGAAGGGGATAACCGCAAGGGCGTTAGCATCCGCGGTCTGAGCAGCAGCTATACCCTGATCCTGGTCGACGGCAAGCGCGTTAACTCGCGGAACGCCGTCTTCCGCCACAATGACTTCGACCTTAACTGGATCCCGGTGGATGCTATTGAGCGTATCGAAGTGGTGCGCGGCCCGATGTCTTCCCTCTACGGCTCCGATGCGCTCGGTGGGGTGGTCAACATTATTACCAAAAAAATCGGCCAGAAATGGACCGGGACGCTGAGTGCTGATACCACTATTCAGGAGCACCGCGATCGCGGGGATACCTATAACGGCCAGTTCTTCACCAGCGGCCCGCTGATCGACGGCGTACTTGGAATGAAGGCCTACGGCAGCCTGGCAAAACGCGCCAAGGACGATCCGCAGTCATCCAGTAATGCCACCGGCGAGACGCCGCGCATCGAGGGCTTCACCAGCCGCGATGGCAATGTTGAATTCGCCTGGACGCCGAACGAAAACCACGATTTTACCGCAGGCTACGGCTTTGACCGTCAGGATCGCGATTCCGATTCCCTTGACCGCAACCGCCTTGAGCGGGAGAACTACTCTCTGAGCCATAACGGCCGCTGGGATATCGGCAATAGCGAGCTCAAGTTCTACGGCGAAAAGGTGGATAACAAAAATCCAGGGCAGAGCGGGACTATTACCTCGGAAAGCAATGCCATCGACGGCAAGTATGTCCTGCCGCTGGGCATGATTAACCAGCTGGTGACCTTCGGCGGCGAATGGCGCCACGACAAACTGAAAGATCCGGTCAACCTGAGCAGCGGCGGCCAGTCAACGTCGGCTAGCCAGTACGCCCTGTTTATCGAAGACGAATGGCGCATCATCGAGCCGCTGGCGCTGACCACCGGCATTCGTATGGACGACCATCAGACCTATGGCGATCACTGGAGCCCGCGCGCCTATCTGGTGTATAACGCCACCGATACCGTCACCGTCAAAGGCGGCTGGGCGACGGCGTTTAAAGCCCCGTCGCTGCTGCAGCTTAACCCCGACTGGACCACCAACTCCTGTCGCGGCTCGTGCAGCATCGTCGGTAACCCGGATCTGAAACCGGAAACCAGCGAAAGCTTCGAGCTCGGTCTCTACTACCGCGGGGAAGAGGGCTGGCTTGAAAATGTCGAAGGCAGCATCACCACCTTCCAGAATAATGTCGACGACATGATCGATGTTCTGCGCACCTCCAGCGCCAGCGAAGCGCCGGGCTACCCGAACTTTGTCGGCTGGAAAACCGTCAACGGCAAGCGCGTGCCGATCTTCCGCTATTTCAACGTCAACAAAGCCCGCATCAAAGGGGTGGAGACGGAGGTGAAGATCCCGTTTGGCGATGAGTGGAAGCTGACGGTGAACTACACCTACAACGATGGTCGCGATCTGAGCAATGGCGGCGACAAACCGCTGCAGACGCTGCCGTTCCATACTGCCAACGGCACGCTCGACTGGAAACCGCTGGACGATTGGTCCTTCTACGTGACGGCCAACTATACCGGCCAGCAGCGCGCGGTGAGCGCCACCGGCAAAACGCCGGGCGGCTACACCCTGTTTGACGTTGGCGCGGCATGGCAGGTGACCAAAAACGTGAAACTGCGCTCCGGGGTGCAGAACGTGGGTGATAAAGATCTGAGCCGGGACGACTACAGCTATACCGAAGAAGGCCGTCGCTACTTTATGGCGGTGGATTATCGCTTCTGATTGCCGGCGCTAAAACGCATCCTGTAGGCCTGAACATGCGCCGCGAAGCAGCTTCGCGGCGCATTGGCGTTTAGCCAAAGAGATGCTGCGCATGGAAGCGCAGATGGTCTTCAATAAACGAGGCAATGAAGTAATAGCTGTGGTCGTAACCGGGCTGGATGCGCAGCGTTAACGGCCAGGCCTTCTGCCGCGCGACCTCCGCCAGTACCGCCGGCTGCAGCTGTCCGGCAAGGAATGGATCGTTGTCGCCCTGATCGATAAGCGTCGGCACGGCGTCCTCCGGCCGGCTGGCCTGCATCAGCGCGCAGCTGTCCCAGGAGTGCCATGCCGATTCATCCGCGCCGAGATAGGCGGTAAACGCTTTCTTGCCCCACGGGACCTGGGAGGGATTGACGATCGGCGCGAAGGCGGAGACGCTGGCGTAGCGGCCGGGATTTTTGAGCGCCATAATGAGCGCGCCGTGGCCGCCCATCGAGTGGCCGCTGACGGCGCAGCGTTCGCCGACGCTAAACTCGCTACGAATAAGCGCGGGCAGTTCGTCACGCAGGTAATCGTACATTCGGTAGTGCGCCGCCCAGGGCGCCTCGGTGGCGTTCAGGTAGAAGCCGGCGCCTTGTCCGAGATCGTAACCGTCGTCGTTGGCCGCCTCGTCACCGCGCGGGCTGGTATCCGGCATCACCAGCGCGATGCCCAGCTCGGCGGCAATGCGCTGGGCGCCCGCCTTGGTGGTAAAGTTCTCATCATTACAGGTCAGCCCCGACAGCCAGTACAGCACCGGCGGCGGCGTTTCGCGCTCAGGCGGTAAAAAAATGCTGAACGTCATGGCGCAGTTCAGGACAGGGGAGTGATGACGCCAGCGTTGTTGCTGGCCGTCAAAACAGCGATGCTCTTCAAGCAGTTCCATGCAAGGCTCCTCGGAAGGGATGTGCGCGTAAACGTTCATAATACAGATATTTCATTAGCCGGTGAGCAACTTTCACTTTCTCCTTTTGAGAACTTACTGCATCATTAATGCAACTTATAGCCAACATGCCGGTGTAGCGACGGCGCTTATGAATGCGTACAGCGGTTGGAACATTCCGGATACGGCGATAAGGATTTGGCGTTGCGCCTGAGGCATGGCTTCGCTCCCTAATAAAAGGCAGCGCCAATTTCAATAATTATCGTTACGGCTACTGGATTCTGTGCGCCACCTCACGCACAATGAATACAAACTTTGCCCCCAGAAAAAGCAAAGAGCGCCACACCTGCAGGAGAAACATAAATGTCATCACTGAGTAAAGAAGCCGTCCTCGTTCATGAAGCGTTGGTCGCTCGTGGGCTGGAGACGCCGATGCGTGCGCCAGTACAAGAAATTGATAACGAAACACGCAAGCGTTTGATTACCGGTCATATGACCGAGATTATGCAACTGCTGAATCTGGATCTGAGTGATGACAGTCTGATGGAGACCCCGCATCGCATCGCCAAAATGTATGTCGATGAGATCTTCTCCGGGCTGGATTATTCTCGCTTCCCGAAAATCACCGTCATTGAAAACAAAATGAAGGTCGATGAAATGGTCACCGTGCGCGATATCACCCTGACCAGCACCTGCGAACACCATTTCGTTACCATCGATGGTAAAGCGACGGTAGCCTATATCCCGAAAGATTCGGTGATCGGCCTGTCGAAAATCAACCGCATCGTGCAGTTCTTCGCCCAACGTCCGCAGGTCCAGGAGCGTCTGACGCAGCAGATCCTGATCGCGCTGCAGACGCTGCTCGGCACCAACAACGTGGCGGTATCCATTGACGCGGTGCATTATTGCGTGAAGGCGCGCGGCATTCGCGACGCGACCAGCGCCACCACCACCACCTCTCTCGGCGGCCTGTTTAAATCCAGCCAGAATACCCGCCAGGAATTCCTGCGCGCAGTACGTCACCACAACTAAAACGGAGCAGGGTGCATGGAGAGAAATGTCACGCTGGACTTTGTCCGCGGCGTCGCCATCCTCGGTATCCTGCTTCTCAATATCAGCGCCTTCGGCTTGCCGATGGCCGCTTATCTCAATCCCGCCTGGTCAGGAAGCGCGTCCCTTAGCGATGCCTGGACCTGGGCGCTCCTCGACCTGCTGGCGCAGGTGAAGTTTCTCACCCTGTTCGCGCTGCTGTTTGGCGCCGGTCTTCAGCTATTGCTTCCGCGAGGGAAGCGCTGGATCCAGTCGCGGCTGACGCTGCTGGCGCTGCTCGGTTTCATTCACGGTCTTTTTTTCTGGGATGGCGATATTCTGCTGGCCTATGCCCTGGTGGGGCTGGTGAGCTGGCGCATGGTGCGTGAGGCGCACCATGTCAAATCGCTGTTTAACACCGGGGTGGTGCTCTACCTCACCGGCATTGCGGTGCTGGTCCTGTTGGGGATGATCTCCGGGACCGCGGCGAATCGCTCGTGGGCGCCGGACGCGGCGAACCTGCAATATGAGCAGTACTGGAAGCTGCACGGTGGCATGGAGGCGGTCAGCAACCGGGCGGATATGCTATCTGACAATCTGCTGGCGCTGGGCGCGCAGTATGGCTGGCAGCTGGCGGGGATGATGCTGATGGGCGCGGCGCTGATGCGCAGCGGCTGGCTGAAGGGGCAGTTTAGCCTGCGTCACTACCGGCGTACCGGCGCGCTGCTGGTGGCGGCCGGCATGGCGGTCAATCTGCCGGCAATATTCGCCCAGTGGTATCTGGCCTGGGACTATCGCTGGTGCGCGTTTTTACTGCAGGCGCCGCGCGAACTTAGCGCCCCGCTGCAGGCTATCGGCTATGCCGCGCTGGCCTGGGGCTACTGGCCGCAGCTCTGCCGTTTCCGCCTGGTGGGCGCTATCGCCTGCGTCGGACGCATGGCGCTGACCAACTACCTGCTGCAGACCCTGATCTGCACCACCCTGTTTTATCATCTTGGGCTGTTTATGCGCTTCGATCGTCTGCAGCTGCTGGCCTTTGTCCCCCCCATCTGGGCCGTTAACCTCCTTGTCTCATCGCTCTGGCTGCGCCGCTTCCGCCAGGGGCCGGTGGAATGGCTGTGGCGTCAGTTAACCCTGCGTGCGTCAGGCACATCATTGAAAGACACATCCAGATAACGATCTCGATCACAATCATTAACAAAACGGATGTAAACGTTTCCAGCCGTGTGACCTCACTCACGCAGCGGACCGCGGGTCGCTGCCAGAATAGCCTCCTTGCTAAGCACAGGAGGTGAATGTGACGTGCTGTAATTCTCTTAAGGTCGCTGAGTATGATCACCATTCGTGATGTCGCCCGCCAGGCGGGCGTTTCCGTGGCCACCGTGTCGCGGGTGCTGAATAACAGCGCGCTGGTGAGTCCGGATACGCGCGACGTGGTGATGAAAGCGGTGACCCAACTGGGCTACCGGCCCAACGCCAACGCCCAGGCGCTGGCCACCCAGGTCAGCGATACCATCGGCGTGGTGGTGATGGACGTCTCCGACGCCTTCTTCGGCGCGCTGGTGAAAGCAGTGGATACCGTTGCTCAGCAGCATCAGAAATATGTGCTGATCGGCAACAGCTATCACGAGGCGGAAAAAGAGCGTCACGCCATCGAGGTGCTGATCCGTCAGCGCTGCTCGGCGCTGATCGTCCATTCGAAAGCGCTGAGCGATGATGAACTGAGCGACTTTATGCAACATATCCCGGGGATGGTGCTGATCAACCGCATCGTGCCGGGGTATGCCCATCGCTGCGTCGGACTCGACAACGTCAGCGGCGCGCTGATGGCCACCCGTATGCTGCTCAATCATGGTCACCAGCGCATCGGCTATCTCTCCTCAAACCACGGTATTGAAGATGACGATATGCGCCGGGAAGGGTGGAGCAAAGCGCTGCAGGAGCAAGGCATCATCGCCCCGGACAGCTGGATCGGTTCCGGCTCCCCGGATATGCAGGGCGGTGAAGCGGCGATGGTCGAACTGCTGGGGCGCAATCTCGGCCTCACCGCGGTGTTTGCCTATAACGACAGCATGGCGGCCGGCGCGCTGACGACGCTGAAGGACAACGGCATTGTCGTGCCGCAGCATCTGTCGCTGATTGGCTTTGATGATATTCCTATTTCCCGTTACACCGATCCTCAGCTCACCACCGTGCGCTATCCGGTAATGTCGATGGCAAAGCTGGCCACCGAGCTGGCGCTGCTGGGGGCGGCCGGCAAGCTGGATCGCGAGGCAACGCACTGCTTTATGCCGACGCTGGTGCGCCGTCATTCCGTTGCCCAGCGGCAAACTGTGGGGCCGATCACTAACTGACGCGATCGCGGGATGTAACCGCTTTCAATTTGTGAGTAAATTCACAGTATATTAACATTCGCCTGATTATGATGGCAGCGTTTACCAGTCTGAACCACGAGGTGATGGATATTCCTCACTTTATTTAGTAGGAACAAGGCGTTAAACGAGTTTTACAGTCGTATTTTTCTGGAGCGTTACCCGACACGGAAGACCGAATTTTCGTCGTGAAATGCGTTGTGCGGTAACACTAATGCAACAAATCCCGCCTGCATTTTCTCACAATAATGACCCTGCATAATAAAACCGGAGATTCCATGAATAAGAAGGTGTTTACCCTGTCTGCTGTAATGGCTGGTCTGTTATTTGGCGCCGCCGCACACGCAGCAGATACCCGTATCGGCGTGACGATTTATAAATATGACGACAACTTTATGTCGGTAGTGCGTAAGGCGATTGAAAAAGATGGCAAATCCGCGCCAGACGTCCAGCTATTGATGAATGATTCGCAGAACGACCAGTCGAAACAAAACGATCAGATTGACGTGCTGCTGGCGAAAGGCGTGAAGGCGCTGGCGATTAACCTGGTTGACCCGGCCGCCGCAGGTACGGTGATTGAAAAGGCGCGCGGGCAGAATATTCCGGTGGTGTTCTTCAACAAAGAGCCTTCCCGCAAAGCGCTGGATAGTTATGACAAGGCTTATTACGTCGGTACCGACTCGAAAGAGTCCGGGATTATTCAGGGCGATCTGATCGCCAAGCACTGGAAAGCCAACCCGAACTGGGATCTGAATAAAGACGGTCAGATCCAGTACGTTCTGCTGAAAGGCGAGCCGGGCCATCCGGATGCGGAAGCGCGTACCACTTACGTTATTAAAGAGCTGAATGATAAAGGTCTTAAGACCCAGCAGCTGCAGCTGGATACCGCGATGTGGGATACCGCCCAGGCGAAAGACAAAATGGACGCCTGGCTCTCCGGCCCGAATGCCAACAAGATTGAAGTGGTGATCGCTAACAACGACGCCATGGCGATGGGCGCGGTTGAAGCGCTGAAAGCGCACAACAAGAGCAGCATTCCGGTGTTCGGCGTTGATGCCCTGCCGGAAGCCCTGGCGCTGGTGAAATCCGGCGCGATGGCCGGTACTGTGCTGAACGATGCCAACAACCAGGCGAAAGCGACCTTCGAGCTGGCGAAAAACCTTGCCGACGGGAAAGACGCCGCGGCAGGCACCAACTGGAAAATTGACAACAAGATTGTTCGCGTCCCCTACGTGGGCGTCGATAAAGACAACCTGAGCCAGTTTACCGGCAAATAATCGTGATGTGAGTTGCGGGCGTGGGTTATCCACGCCCGATTATTCCTGATACAGAACCAGACTCCTGCTGGCGCTAGTGCGCCGGACGGGGCTTGCATGAACGCAGCCAGGTATAACTATGGTCAGCAATAATAGCGAACGGTCAGGCGAATATTTGTTGGAGATGAGCAACATCAACAAATCGTTTCCTGGCGTCAAGGCTCTTGATAATGTCAACCTGAAGGTTCGTCCGCACTCCATTCATGCGTTAATGGGTGAGAACGGCGCCGGTAAATCGACATTATTAAAATGCCTTTTTGGGATCTATCAAAAAGATTCCGGTAGCATTCTTTTTCAGGGAAAAGAGATCGATTTCCATTCGGCGAAAGAAGCCCTGGAAAACGGTATTTCGATGGTGCATCAGGAATTAAACCTGGTATTACAGCGTTCGGTCATGGATAACATGTGGCTCGGGCGCTATCCAACTAAAGGCATGTTTGTCGATCAGGACAAAATGTACCGGGATACCAAGGCCATTTTTGATGAGCTGGATATTGATATCGATCCGCGCGCCCGCGTCGGTACCTTATCGGTATCTCAGATGCAGATGATTGAGATCGCGAAGGCGTTTTCCTATGACGCCAAAATCGTCATCATGGATGAGCCGACGTCATCGCTGACGGAAAAAGAGGTCAACCATCTGTTTAAGATCATCCGTAAGCTGAAAGATCGCGGCTGCGGTATCGTCTATATCTCGCATAAAATGGAAGAAATTTTCCAATTGTGCGATGAAATAACCATCCTGCGCGACGGCCAGTGGATCGCCACCCAGCCGCTGGAAGGGCTGGATATGGATAAGATCATCGCCATGATGGTCGGGCGTTCGCTTAACCAGCGTTTTCCGGATCGCGAAAACACTCCGGGCGAAGTGATCCTCCAGGTGCGCAATCTCACCTCGCTGCGCCAGCCCTCCATTCGCGATGTCTCTTTTGACCTGCATAAGGGCGAAATTCTCGGTATCGCCGGCCTGGTGGGCGCTAAACGCACCGACATCGTGGAGACCCTGTTCGGCATCCGTGAGAAGGCCAGCGGCACCATCACGCTGCACGGCAAGAAGATCAACAACCACAGCGCCAACGAGGCGATAAACCACGGTTTTGCGCTGGTGACCGAGGAGCGGCGCTCTACCGGGATTTACGCCTATCTGGATATCGGGTTTAACTCGCTGATCTCCAATATTAAGAAATATAAAAACAGCGTCGGCTTGCTGGATAACTCGCGAATGAAGAGCGATACCCAATGGGTTATTGACTCGATGCGCGTCAAAACCCCCGGTCAGCATACGCAGATTGGCTCGCTTTCCGGTGGTAACCAGCAAAAGGTCATTATAGGCCGCTGGCTGCTGACCCAGCCGGAGATCCTGATGCTGGATGAGCCAACGCGCGGTATCGACGTCGGCGCCAAGTTTGAAATCTATCAGCTGATTGCCGAACTGGCTAAAAAAGACAAAGGGATCATTATTATTTCTTCCGAAATGCCGGAACTGCTGGGGATTACCGACCGCATTCTGGTGATGAGCAACGGCCTGGTCGCGGGCATTGTTGAGACTAAAACCACCACGCAAAACGAAATACTGCGTCTTGCGTCATTGCACCTTTAAGATCAGGGGCTTCACATGAGTGCGTTAAATAAAAAGAGTTTTCTCACTTACCTGAAAGAGGGTGGGATATATGTTGTCCTTCTGGTCCTGCTGGCCATTATTATTTTCCAGGATCCGACATTTTTAAGTCTGCTCAACCTGAGTAATATTCTGACCCAGTCCTCGGTGCGTATTATTATTGCCCTCGGCGTGGCCGGACTTATCGTCACGCAGGGGACCGACCTCTCCGCCGGCCGTCAGGTGGGTCTGGCGGCGGTGATTGCCGCCACCATGCTGCAGGCGGTGGATAATGCCAATAAGGTATTCCCGGATATGGCGACCATGCCGATCCCGCTGGTGATCCTGCTGGTGTGCGCCATCGGGGCGGTCATCGGCCTGATTAACGGGATCGTCATTGCCTACCTGAACGTGACGCCGTTTATTACCACTCTCGGCACCATGATTATCGTCTACGGCATTAACTCGCTGTACTACGACTTCGTGGGCGCGTCGCCGATCTCCGGCTTCGACAGCCACTTCTCCCATTTCGCGCAGGGGTTTGTGGCGCTGGGCTCCTTCCGCCTGTCCTACATTACCTTCTACGCGCTGATTGCCGTCTTCTTTGTCTGGATCCTGTGGAACAAGACGCGCTTTGGCAAAAACATTTTCGCTATCGGCGGTAACCCGGAAGCGGCGAAGGTCTCCGGGGTTAATGTAGCGTTAAACCTGCTGATGATCTATGCCCTCTCCGGCGTGTTCTACGCCTTCGGCGGCCTGCTGGAAGCCGGACGTATCGGTTCGGCGACCAATAACCTCGGCTTTATGTATGAACTGGACGCCATCGCCGCCTGTGTGGTGGGCGGCGTATCGTTCAGCGGCGGGGTAGGGACGGTGTTTGGCGTGGTGACCGGGGTGATTATCTTCACCGTCATCAACTACGGCCTGACCTATATCGGCGTCAACCCTTACTGGCAGTACATTATTAAGGGGGCGATTATTATCTTCGCCGTGGCGCTGGACTCCCTGAAATACGCCCGTAAGAAATAAGATTGAACGCATCAAAAACCCGCGCCTGGCGCGGGTTTTTTTTATCTGAAACGAATGCGTTGATGGAGGCTACTTTTCTTTCTGCAGCTCCAGCAGCTGCTCCGGGGTGACGGCCGGGTAGGATTGGGCGTCATCCGGCACGTCATGCTGCTGCGCCGGAATCGGGATGAGAGGGCCGAGAAAGCGCGGTTCCCGTTTGAAGATATAGAGGTCCGCCAGCGCGCCAAAGCGGGCGCCGAACTCGCGCAGCCGCACGCTCCACATATCCTTCGGCGACGGCACCGCGTAGCACTGGGCCTGGATCCCCATATGCAGGGCGATAAACAGCGCCCGTTCGCAGTGGAAGCGCTGGGTGATGATAATGAAGTCGTTGGTGTCGAACACTTTCCGGGTACGGACGATCGAGTCGAGGGTACGGAAGCCGGCATAGTCCAGTACGATATCCGCGGGATCGACGCCGCCTTTAATCAGGTCCCGACGCATGGTCATCGGTTCATTGTAGCTTTGCAGAGCATTATCGCCGCTCAGCAGGAGATAGTTGACCTTGCCGCTGTTGTAGGCGTTCAGCGCACCCTGGATGCGGTAACGGTAATACTGATTGATGACGCCGGTGCGGTAATATTTGGCGGTGCCCAGCACCACACCGACCTGACGGTAGGGCAGGTCCTGCAGTTCATCATAGATATAGGGCGCGGTTTTCCAGCTCATCCAGCGGTCAAGGCCCAGCACGGTCAACAGCAGCAGGCCGAGCAGGACTAACAGGCTGTAGAACGCACGCTTTAACATGAACTTGGCTCAATAATAGACAACGGAGTCTTCAGGCTACTTTACCCGCCGGGTAAGCGCAAGAAACCCGCGTTTGATTGCGGGGATTTTCAGCAATATAGACAGATCGCCGAATGCAGGCCGGGTAAGGCGTGAGCCGACACCCGGCATAGTGATCTTCAGGTCGCCATGGCGCGAACCGTAGGTCGGGTAAGCGTAGCGCCACCCGACACCTAACGGTATAAAAAGTCGGCCGGATAAGCCGAAGACGCCGTCCGGCAATCTGCTCAGGCTGATCAACCTAACAGGACGCGCTCAATATTGTGGCAGCCCAGCGCCTTCAGGGTGGCGACGGTGGCATCCCACTGGATCAGCGCCGCGTCGGCTTTCTCCGCCAGGATTGCCCGCTGGATAGCGGGATAATCATAGCCGTTGAGGCTCAGGAGATTCAGCGCCCCCTGCAGCGGCGGCAGCGTCGGGTTGAACGCTGCGTTTTCCGCATAGCTACCGCTGAAAATGGTACCGTCTTTCAGCTCCAGCGCCACGCCGGAAGGCGAGTGGCTGTAGGGCGCATGGCAGCGGTTGGCGGCCTGAATAGCTGCCTGGGTTAGGGCATCGCCGCTGACCGGGAAGCCATGGTCCTGTTCATCCATCAGCAGGGTTTTGATCTCCAGGTCTTTCGGGCCAAAGGCGTCCGGCAGATAGTGCTCCAGGGCATGCGCTTCGCGACCCGGCAGATGAATGCGCAGCGCCAGCCCGCTGTTCAGTTCGTTCATAAACTGACGGCAATGACCGCACGGCGTGTAGTTCACCGTGATAGCGCGCAGGGAGGTCTCGCCGCGCAGCCAGGCGTGGCTGATGGCGCTCTGTTCCGCGTGAACGGTCTGCTGCATGGTAGCGCCGAGAAACTCCATATTGCCGCCAAAGTACCAGCGGCCGCTGACGCCGCGGGCGATAGCCCCGACGTTAAAATGAGAAAGGTCGGGGCGCGCGCAGGCAGCGGCAAGCGGCAGTAGCGCAAAAGCCAGCGCGTCTTCGTCCAGACCTGTCGCATGCTGCAGCGTCGCCACCTGATCGGCTTCGAGCAGCGCCGGGAAATGCGGGTCGGCGAGCATCGGGGCGATGGCCGCCTGCAGATCTGCTGCCAGAGTCGTCAAAGCAGCTTGAAAACGTGAGTGCATAGCGTTGCCTCATAACAGTGTAATGGGAAGCCAGTGTACGGGCGGCCAGCGGTTCCATATGTGATGAATATCTCATTGTTTATGCAACTTTGATTTGTTGCATTAAAAAATGTGATTTAAATCACAATTTATCCCACCACCGCGAGGATCAGCGGAAATAAGAACGGCGCCATCAACGAGGTGATGATCCCGCACAGCACCAGCGCCAGCGAGCTAAACGCCCCTTCCTGGTAGTCCAGTTCTGCACAGCGGGCGGTGCCGAGGGCGTGCGAGGCGGTGCCCATTGACAGGCCGCGCGACGCTTAGGTGCGAATGCGCATCAGGTTAAGCAGCGTATGGCCGAATACCGCGCCGAGGATGCCGACAAAAATCACGCACACGGCGCTGATGGCCGGAATACCGCCGATGCTGCCGCTGACCGCCATGGCAATTGGCGTAGTGACTGACTTAGGCAGAATAGAGGCGGCGATTTGCGGCGTGGCGCCCATCAGCAGAGCGACGGTGGTGCCGGTGATCATCGCCACGCAGCTGCCGATAAAGCAGATGGTAATGATAGATTTCCAGCGGGCGCGGATCTGGTGCAGCTGTTCATACAGCGGGAACGCAAGGGCCACTACCGCCGGCTGCAGCAGATCGTTCAGGACTTTGCTGCCGGCAAAATAACGCTCATAGGAGATCCCGGTCAGCAGAAGAAATGGAATAATCACCACCATCGCCACCAGCAGCGGGTTGAGCAGCGGGAACTTAAAGCGGGCCGCCAGTTTGCGGGCGAGAAAAAAGACGATCAGGGTTAGCGGTAGCGACCACCAGATTTCATGCATCATTCTTCTTTTCCTTTTTGGCCAATCACTTTACGTTCGCCATGCACCAAATGGGAGCTCCAGCTCACCACTACAAACACCACCAGCGTACTGATGGCGCAGGAGATAACGACAGGCCCCAGCTGGGCGCGCAGCAGATCCCAGTACTGCATCACCCCAACGCCGATCGGCACGAACAGCAGCGCCATATAGCGGATCAGGATATTGCAGCCGGGGTTGACCCATTGCGGCGGCATAATTTGCAGCGCCAGCAGCACGAAGAGGATCAGCATGCCGATGATGCTGCCGGGGATAGTGATAGGCAGCAGCCCGGCGATAAAAATTCCGGCGTACAGGCAGGCGTAAATCAGGACGAAAGCCCGCAGGTACTGCCAGATAATAGTCAGCGATTTACTCATGGTAATAACCCTTGATGAAGTGCATTCATCATACAATTAATCCCTAAAATGTGCTACCGATCACATCATGAATTCTATGCATAGCGCTGATAGCTTACGGGAACCTAGTCTCACCCGTCAGGGCCCGACACCTTGCGGCTCAGGCGGGATCGCTCCCCACGCTACCTTGCTGGATGAGGCGCGGCAAATAAAGGCGAATGGGACGCCACAGACCTCTGTAAAGCATAGAGATTATCTCGCCGCTTTGCCGCATCGAGCGTGCGGGGAACGGCGTGCGTCTGGTCCGACGCATTGAGCGCTTTCAACCAGCGCCCGGAGGCGCTACCATAGCGCCTCTTTTTTTTCGGGTAACGATATGCGTGTTCTACTGGCGCCGATGGAAGGCGTGCTCGATTCGCTGGTGCGCGAGCTGCTGACCGAGGTTAACGATTACGATCTCTGCATCACCGAATTTCTGCGCGTGGTGGATCAACTGCTGCCGGTAAAATCGTTCTACAGGCTATGCCCGGAACTGCATCACCAGAGCCGCACGCCGTCCGGCACCCGCGTACGGGTCCAGCTGCTGGGACAATATCCCGAGTGGCTGGCGGAAAATGCCGCCCGCGCGGTGGCGCTGGGTTCATGGGGGGTGGATTTAAACTGCGGCTGTCCGTCGAAGCTGGTAAACGGCAGCGGCGGCGGGGCAACGCTGCTGAAAGATCCAGAGTTGATCTATCGCGGCGCGAAAGCCATGCGAGAGGCGGTTCCCGAGCATCTGCCGGTGACGGTGAAAGTTCGTCTTGGCTGGGACAGCGGTGAACGGCGCTTTGAAATCGCCGACGCGGTGCAGCAGGCGGGGGCCAGCGAACTGGTGGTTCACGGCCGTACCAAAGAAGATGGCTACAAAGCCGAACGCATCAACTGGCAGGCGATCGGCGAGATCCGCCAGCGCCTGACTATCCCGGTGGTCGCCAACGGTGAAATCTGGGACTGGCAAAGCGCCCAGGATTGTATGGCTGTCACCGGCTGCGATTCGGTGATGATTGGCCGCGGGGCGCTCAATGTGCCGAACCTCAGCCGGGTGATCAAATACAACGAACCGCGCATGCCGTGGCCGCAGGTGGTCCAGCTGTTGCAAAAATATACCCGCCTGGAAAAGCAGGGTGATACCGGCCTGTATCATGTGGCAAGAATTAAGCAGTGGTTAGGCTATTTACGCAAGGAATATACCGAGGCGCTGACCCTGTTTAATGAAATCCGCGCCCTGCAAACGTCTGCTGAAATAGCGGCGGCGATCGGCCGCTATTAACCGCCATACTGTTATTCGCTTCACATATTATTACTTGCATGCCTATTGATGATAGGCATGGGTTGAATAAAGTGATAATGTGCGGTCAATCAATTCAGGATTGCTACTGAACTCAGGCAAAACCTAAGCACTTTCGTCATTCGTGGCGCAAAGTGCTTAGGTTTTTTTTTGGTAAAAATTCAGGGTGGATAAAATGATGATGTAAAACAATGAGATGTGAATAACGATTTCTCTGGCATTGTCGCGGTTTTATTACCGACGGACGCTTTTTGCCATTCATTTTTAAAAAAAGAAAACGGGTAAATAAATAGCCTGGGGATCCCCTTTGTTTTTATTCAGTCACGGTGGATATCACAATGCATAACAAAAAAATAAATCAGCTTTTGATCGGCGCTATGCTGGCGGCCATGGCGCCTGCCGTGAGCGCCGCGGACATCCCGGCGTGGAACGGCAGCGCGCTGGGGTTTGAAGCCGGGCAGCAAGGGCTGCTGGGCGATATGCTAGGCATTCGTCCGATCCTTGAAGAAAACGGCTTTCATTATAATCTCGGCTATCTTAACGAGATGGCCTACAACGCCGGCGGCGGCTATAACCATGATAAACGTCTGGCCTATATTGACCAGGTGTCATTGACCTTTACCCAGGATCTGGAGCGCTGGACCGGCATACCGGACGCGCGGCTTGAGGGCAATATCGTCAACCGCAACCATGATGATAACCTCACCACGAAACGGCTGCAGGATCCGCGGGTGAGTTTCAACGATCTATCGCAGGAGAGCTGGGGCGGCGGGTCGATTACCCGCCTTGGCTGGCTCACCTTTGCCCGCAGCTTTGACGACCGCCGCCTGACCTGGCGCATCGGCATGATGAACAAGGTGCAAACCTTCGACCAGATCATTCCCTGCGATTTTCAGCTGCTGACCCAGTGCGGTGGGAAATCGGCCAACTCGCTGACCTGGAATAACTGGAACATTCACACCTGGGGCACCACCCTGGAGTACAAGCTGACGCCGACGGTCACCCTGAAAGGCGGGGTGATGGAGCAAAACCCGCAGGCTACCGCGCGCAGCCACGCGTGGAGCTGGTCGACGAAGGGTAGCAAAGGCATCTTACTGCCGATGGAGATCGAAACCCGTCCGCTGATTAATGGCCTGCCGGGAGCCTATAACCTTGGCGTGGTCTGGACTAACGCGCCGCAGAGCGACCTCTACAGCGGTAAATCCGGCGGCGCCGGGGCGACCGATCCGCAAGGTTACGCCGAGCACGATAGCACCTGGTTTATGTACGCCGGCCTGAACCAGCAGATCACCCGCCACGCCGACGACCCGCTGCGGGGGATGAGCGTCTCACTGAGCGGCAGCCTCAGCGACCAGCGCAGCAACTATATCCACTCCGCCGTCGCCGCCTCCATGCGCTACCGCGGTCTGTTTGACGCCCGCCCGGAGGACTGGATTGGCTTCGGCCTGACGTGGATCGACATGAGCAGCCACTACGCACGTAATCAGCGCTATATGAATCAGATAAGCGGCGCCACCGACTATAACGATCCGGCTTACCAGCCGGTGGCCGGTCATTCGCTGAACGGTGAGCTCTATTATCGCTTCCGCCCGGTCTCCTGGCTGGAGCTGCAGCCGGGCCTGCAGTACTGGCACCGTCCAGGCGGCGTCGCGCAGACCCAGGATGCGTGGGTAGTGGAGTGGAAAACCGTCGTGACCTTCTGATAGTCGCGATCTTAATCACGTTTTTTCACTTGTCAGGTTGAGCGCGCAGCAGAAGTTGTTAAAGTGCGGGTGTTGGATTGCAACTGCTGCGGCAGGCAAAACCTGATCACCTGGCGTTTCGTCGGGGGTCAGGTTTTTTTGTTTCTGGGGTCTATATGCAAATCGCCAAAGTACTCAATAACAATGTGGTGGTGGTTCTCGACGAGCACCGGCGCGAACAGGTGGTGATGGGGCGAGGGCTGGCCTTTCAGAAACGCCCGGGCGACGTGCTGGACGACAGTAAAATTGAAAAAGTTTTCGCCTTACAAAGCGATGAGCTGGTCGGCCGCTTAGGCGAGCTTCTCAGTCAGATACCGTTAGAAGTGATGACCACCTGCGATCGCATTATCGACCTGGCACGCGGACGGCTGGGCAAGTTACAGGAAAGTTTGTACATCACGTTAACGGATCACTGTCATTTTGCTATCGAGCGGCAGAAAAAGGGCATCGCACTGCGTAACGTGCTGCTGTGGGAGATTAAGCGGCTGTATCCGAAGGAGTTCGCGCTGGGCCAGGAGGCAAGGGCCATCATTGCCAAAAGGCTCGGCGTGGAGTTGGCGGAGGACGAAGCCGGATTTATCGCCCTGCATCTGGTGACGGCGCAGCTCAACAGCGAAATGCCGGAGGTCATGCACGTGACCCGGGTGATGCAGGAGATCCTGCAGCTGGTGAAGTATCAGCTGCAGCTTAACTACGATGAAGAGTCGCTGAGTTATCAGCGTTTCGTCACCCACCTGAAGTTTTTCGCCCAGCGGATGCTGACGCGCACGGTGGTGGAAGATGACGACGTCTCGCTGCACAGCGCGGTGAAAGATAACTACGCCAAAGCGTGGAAGTGTGCGGAAACGGTGGCGACGCATCTGCAAAAGCAGTATCAGCGGTCGCTGACCACCGAAGAAATTATGTTTCTTGCCATTCATATCGAACGGGTAAGAAAAGAGGGGCGTTAATTCTCCCCAACAAAACTGGATTGTTACTGCATGATGCAGGCAAAACCTGAGCGCGACGCCCACCGGCGTGGTTCTCAGGTTTTTTTATTTTTTACTACTCAGTCGCCGGTTGTCTGCGGGCAGCGGCAGTAAGGAAAAGAGCATGGAATATAAAGCACTCGCGCAGGATATTCTCAACCGCGTCGGCGGCAAAGAGAACATTGTGAGTCTGGTTCACTGTGCGACACGTCTGCGTTTTAAACTGAAGGATAACGGCAAAGCCGATGCCGAAGGGCTGAAGGCCAATCCGGGCGTGATTATGGTGGTGGAGAGCGGCGGCCAGTTTCAGGTGGTGATTGGCAACCACGTTCACGACGTCTGGCTGGCGGTGCGCCAGGAGGCGGGGTTAAGCGATGACAGCGAACCGGTTGCCGAGGAAAAAGCGGCCAAAGGATCGGTGTTAAGCCAGCTTATCGACATCATCTCCGGCATTTTTACACCGTTTATCGGCGTGATGGCGGCAACCGGTCTGCTGAAAGGCCTGCTGGCGCTGGCGGTGACCTGCGGCTGGCTTACGCCGGAGCAGGGGACTTATAAAATCTGGTTTGCTGCCAGCGACGCGCTGTTCTTTTTCTTCCCGCTGTTTCTTGGCTATACCGCCGGGAAGAAGTTTGGCGGCAACCCGTTTATCTCGATGGTGATTGGCGGGGCGTTAACCCACCCGCTGATGATTCAGGCCTTTGAGGCCAGCCAGGCGCCGGGCGCGGCGGTGGAGCACTTTCTCGGCATTCCGGTGACCTTTATCAACTACAGCTCGTCAGTGATCCCGATTATTCTCGCCTCATGGGTCTGCTGCTGGCTGGAGCGCAAGAGCAACGCGCTGTTGCCGTCATCGATGAAAAACTTCTTCAGCCCGGCCATCTGCCTGGCGGTGGTGGTCCCGCTTACCTTCCTGGTGATTGGTCCGGTCGCCACCTGGCTGAGCCATCTGCTGGCCAACGGCTACCAGTTCATTTATGCGTTTGCGCCATGGCTGGCGGGCGCGGTACTGGGCGCCATGTGGCAGGTGTGCGTTATTTTCGGCCTGCACTGGGGGCTGGTGCCATTGATGATCAATAACATGACGGTGCTTGGTCACGACTCCATGCTGCCTATTATCCTCCCGGCGGTGATTGCCCAGGTGGGCGCCGTGCTCGGGATTTTCCTCGCCACCCGCGATGCGCGTCAGCGGGTGCTGGCCGGTTCCGCCTTCTCCGCCGGGCTGTTCGGCATCACCGAGCCGGCTATTTATGGCGTGACTCTGCCGCTGCGCCGTCCGTTTATCTTCGGCTGTATCGCCGGAGCGATTGGCGGGGCGATCACTGCCTTTAGCAACAGTTATGCCTACTCGTTTGGCCTGCCAAACATCTTTTTCCCGGCGCAAATGATCCCGCCCGGCGGGATTGACGCCAGCGTCTGGGGCGGGCTTATCGGCACCGGCGTGGCTTTCGTGCTCGCCTGCGTGCTGACCTTCTTCGCCGGCCTGCCGCGCGCCAGCGCTGCACCAGGCGCCGTGACGGTAGCCCCGGCCTCGGCAAACGATATTCTGGCGCCGATGAGCGGCAGCGTTATCGCCCTCGAGCAGGTGCCGGACAGCACCTTCGCCAGCGGCCTGCTGGGTAAAGGTGTCGCCATTATCCCGGCGGTGGGCCAAGTGATTGCCCCGTTCCCGGGCGAAGTGGCCTCCCTGTTTCAGACTAAACACGCCATCGGCCTGCAAAGCGACAGCGGCATTGAGCTGCTGATCCACGTCGGCATCGACACGGTCAAACTCGACGGCGTGCCCTTTACCGCGCATGTGAAAGAGGGCGACAGGGTACAGGCCGGCGATCTGCTGATTGAGTTTGATCGCCAGGCGATTCTGGACGCCGGCTACGACCTGGCGACCCCGATCATTATCAGCAACAGCGACGACTACCGGGAGATTGACACGGTGGCGTCCAGCGCCGTCGAAGCCGGTCAGCCGCTGTTGTCAGTCAGCCATTAATCACAGGAGAAAGAGATGAAAACATTCCCGGCGGATTTTTTGTGGGGCGGCGCGACCGCGGCCAATCAGGTGGAAGGTGCTTATCTGGAAGATGGCAAAGGCTTATCCACCTCCGATGTGCAGCCGCATGGCGTGTTCGGCGAAGTGGTCGAGCGCGTACCCGGCGACAGCGGCATAAAAGATGTGGCGATCGATTTTTACCATCGCTATCCGGAAGATATCGCCCTGTTTGCCGAGATGGGTTTTAACTGCCTGCGAGTCTCCATCGCCTGGACCCGCATCTACCCCAACGGCGACGACGCCGAGCCGAACGAAGCCGGCCTCGCGTTCTACGACAAGCTGTTCGACGAGATGGCGAAGCACAACATCACCCCGCTGGTGACGCTGTCGCATTATGAAATGCCATGGGCGCTGGTAAAAAACTACGGCGGCTGGGGCAGCCGGGAGGTGATTGGCTTCTTTGAGCGCTACGCCCGGACGGTGTTCAGCCGCTATAAAAATAAGGTCAAACTGTGGCTGACCTTTAACGAAATCAATATGTCGCTACATGCCCCGATGACCGGGGTCGGCCTGCCGGCCGGCAGCAGCAAAGGCGAGGTGTATCAGGCGATTCACCACCAGCTGGTGGCCAGCGCGCTGGCGGTCAAAGCCTGTCATGAGCTGGTGCCTGAGGGCAAAATCGGCAATATGCTGCTCGGCGGGCTGATGTATCCCCTGAGCTGCAAACCGGAGGATGTGTTCGAGACGCTGCAGGAGAACCGCAGCTGGCAGTTCTTCGGCGACGTACAGGCGCGCGGCGCGTACCCGGGCTATATGCAGCGCTATTTCCGTGACAACGGCATCACGCTCACCATCACCGACGCCGATCGTGAAGCGCTAAAAACCACCGTCGACTTTATCTCCTTCAGCTACTACATGACCGGCTGCGTCACCGCCGACGAGGCGCTGAACCAGCAGGCGCGCGGCAATATTCTCAGCATGGTGCCGAACCCGCACCTGGCGAGCTCGGAGTGGGGCTGGCAGATAGATCCGCTGGGCCTGCGCACACTGCTGAACGTGCTGTGGGATCGCTACCAGAAGCCGCTGTTTATCGTGGAAAACGGTCTGGGCGCCAAAGATAAGGTGGAAGCCGACGGCAGCATTAACGATGACTACCGCATCAGTTACCTGAACGACCACCTGGTGCAGGCGCGGGAAGCCATTGACGATGGCGTTGAGCTGATGGGCTTTACCAGCTGGGGACCGATTGACCTGGTGAGCGCCTCAAAGGCGGAGCTGTCGAAGCGCTACGGCTTTATCTATGTCGACCGCCATGATGACGGTACCGGCACCCTGGCGCGCAGTAAGAAGAAGAGCTTTGGCTGGTATAAAGAGGTGATTGCCAGCCGCGGCGCCAGCCTGAAAGCCTAAAGAATGCCCGCCCGGCCATCGCCGGGCGGGAGATTAGCCGGTTTACGCGCGCGCAGTAAAAAGATCATCGGACGTTCTTTCTCTTCATCCAGAGCGGGCAGGGTGGTAAAGAGGTGCGGCTCGTTAAAAGATGCCTGCTCATATTCACCCCTTGAATTGATAAGGTTGTTTATTTTTAGCAAACTAATAATTTAGTCACACGCTTTACTAAACGCGTTTAATTCAATTAACTTATGATAACCAACCTGATTAAGTTATCTGACCTGTCCAATGAAATTGATATTAAATAAAAGCGTGCTGGCGGCATTGCCCCTGGCCATCGCGCTGGCTGGCTGCGCGCCATCTCATGAGGTTGCTAATCCGCCGCAGCAGCAAATTCCGGCCTCCCATGTTTCCATGGATCTCCCTGCCGCCGTGAAAAATTGCTGGCCGCAGACTGACTGGTGGAAAGATTACCATGACCCACAGCTTAATAATCTGATTCAGCGAGCGTTGGCCAACGCGCCGGATATGCAGATTGCCGAACAGCGCATCAGGCTTGCCGAAGCGCAGGCGCGAATGTCGCAGGCGAATCTTGGCCCGGAGATGGATTTCTCCGCCGATATTGAACGCCAGCGCATGTCGGCCGAAGGCCTGATGGGACCGTTTGCTACCGACACCGACGGCAATACCGGCCCGTGGTACACCAACGGTACCTTTGGCCTGACCGCCGGTTGGGATCTCGATCTGTGGGGAAAAAACCGTGCGCTGGTGAAAGCGCGTATCGGCGAGCTGAAAGCCCAGGTTGCTGAACAGGCCCAGACCCGTGAGCTGCTCTCCGGCAGCGTGGCGCGTCTGTACTGGCAGTGGCAGACGGAAGCGGCGATCAAAGCGGTGCTGCAGCAGGTGAAAAACGAGCAAAATAATATCGTGACGGTCGACAAGGCCCTGTATCAGCGCGGGATCACTAACTCCGCCGAAGGGGCGGAGAACGATATTAACGTCAGCAAAACCGACCAGCAGCTGGCGGACGTGACGGGCACGATGAAAGAGATTGAAGCGCGGCTGATGGCCCTGACCAACAGCCAGAGCCAGTCGCTAAACCTCAAACCCGCCAGCCTGCCAACGGTCAGCGCGCAGCTGCCAGATACCCTCGGCTATGAGCTGCTGGCGCGCCGCCCGGATCTGCAGGTCGCCCACTGGTATATTGAGGCGTCCCTGAGCGAAGTGGACGCGGCGAAAGCGGCATTTTATCCGGACATCAATCTGATGGCGTTCCTGCAGCAGGATGCCCTGCACTTAAGCGATCTTTTCCGCCATTCGGCGCAGCAGATGGGCGTTACTGCCGGGTTGACGCTGCCGATCTTTGACAGCGGCCGCCTTAACGCCAACCTGGATATCGCCAGCGCGCAGAATAGCCTGTCGATCGCCCAGTACAACAAAGCGGTGGTGGATGCCGTTAACCAGGTGGCGAAAACCGCCAGCCAGGTCGAAACATTAATGGCCAAAAGCCAGCAGCAGCAGCAGGTTGAAAAAGACGCTCAGCGGGTAGTAGATCTGGCGCAGGCCCGAATGGCGGCGGGGATCTTACCTGGCTCCAGAGTCAGTATGGCGAAGCTCCCGGCGCTGCAGGAACGGATCACCGCATTGCGCCTGCACGGCCAGTGGATTGACGCTAGCATTCAGCTGACCTCGGCCCTCGGCGGCGGCTACCACCAGACGGTGAAGTAACCGCCAACCACGGTGCGCCCGCGGGCGCGCCGCTTAGTCTTTCTTCTTACTCTCGCGCCGCCTGAGCCACCAGTGGGCGGCCACCACCACCACCACCGCGAGGATCAGCCAGATCCAGTGCTTCAGATGGGCGTCCAGATGATGCAGCCACGGGCCAACCACCTCGCCGCCGAGATAGCCAATGGTGGTAAACAGCAGGGCCCACACCAGCGCTCCGACAATATTCAGCGGCAGGAAAATGCGCGGCGGCAGGCGGCTGGCGCCGATCAGCAGGGGGCCGATTACCCGGAAGCCATACATAAAGCGGGTGCCGATGACAAACAGCCACGGCCGGTGCTGGATCATACGCTGCGCTTTACGGATCCGCGCTTTCTGACTGGCGAAACGGCGCAGGATGCGTCCCCCGAAGCGGCGACCGACCAGATAGAGCAGCTGATCGCCAATCATCCCGCCGAGGGCGACGGCGATCACCACCAGGGGAAATTTCAGTAGCCCCTGATGCGCCGCGACGCCGCCCAGCAGGGTAATGGTCTCACCTTCCGCCATGCTGCCGACGATCAGCGCCGCGTAGCCATACTGGGAAATCAGGTGATTGATATCCATAAAAAGCTTTTCTCCTTACCTCATCACCTCTTAATCATACACCCTGCTGACCAAAACGCGGCGACGCAGAATTTTCTGTGCTGTACATAAAATAATCTACAGGGTGAATTATACTTGGATCAGTGCAGTACGAAGCCGTGACAAGGGGGACGCTATGAACCATGTCTGGGGGCTCTTCGCTCATCCCAACCGGGAAATGAGCGTGATTAAGAGCGAGAATGAAACCATTTCTCATCACTATACGCATCATGTGCTGCTGATGGCGGCGGTTCCGGTAATCTGCGCCTTTATCGGCACCACGCAGCTGGGCTGGAACTTCGGCGATGGCACCGTGATTAAACTGTCGATGCTGACCGGACTGGCGCTGGCGGTGCTGTTTTACGCCGTGATGCTCGCCGGGGTGGCGATCATGGGGCGGGTCATCTGGTGGATGGCGAGGCAGTATCCGCAGCAGCCTTCCCTGAAACGCTGCATGGTGTTTGCCGGCTACGTCGCCACCCCGCTGTTTCTGAGCGGGATTGTGGCGCTCTATCCGCTGGTCTGGCTGTGCGCGCTGGTCGGTACTATTGCGCTGTTCTATACCGGGTATCTGCTGTATCTCGGCATTCCGACCTTCCTGAGCATTAATCGGGAAGAGGGGTTAAGCTTTGCCAGCTCGACGCTAGCTATTGGGGTACTGGTGCTGGAAGTGCTGCTGGCCATCACCGTGGTGCTCTGGGGGTATGGCTACCGACTCTTCTGATCGGGCGGCACGGGTAAATATGCATTGCCGGCAAATATGTATTTTATGTCGGCAATGCAGCATTTCTTCACGATTCTTATTAGGCACAGGGCCTTACGGCGCGGTATGATGGCGTTTGCCAGCGAAGTTGCCCACTTAACCTCGCGGCGTACGTTCCATAACGTGCAAAAATACTTTTCAGAATGCCCATGATGCCGAAATTTCGAGTCTCTTTGCTCAGCCTGACCTTGCTGCTGGCTGTGCCTTTTGCGCCCCAGGCGTTAGCAAAAACCCCGACGGCGGTGACCGCCTCGCAGCCGGAAATTGCCTCCGGCAGCGCCATGATCGTCGATCTGGCCACGAAAAAAATCATTTATGCCAGCCAGCCTGATCTGGTGCGCCCGATGGCGTCGATCACCAAAGTGATGACCGCCATGGTGGTGCTCGATGCCCATCTGCCGCTGGATGAGATGCTGACGGTGGATATCAGCCATACGCCGGAAATGAAGGGGATCTACTCCCGCGTGCGCCTCAACAGCCAGATTAGTCGCCGCGATATGCTGCTGCTGGCGCTGATGTCTTCCGAGAACCGCGCGGCCGCCAGCCTGGCGCATCACTATCCGGGCGGCTACGACGCTTTTATTCGCGCGATGAACGCCAAAGCCCAGGCGCTGGGCATGACCCATACCCGCTACGTGGAGCCCACCGGCCTGTCGGTGCATAACGTCTCCACCGCCCGCGATCTGACCAAACTGCTGATCGCCAGCGAGCAGTATCCGCTGATCGGCCAGCTGAGCACCACCAAAGAAGAGACCGCCACCTTCGCCCATCCGGCCTACAGCCTGCCGTTCCGCAACACCAACCATCTGGTGTATCGCGATAACTGGAACATTCAGCTGACCAAAACCGGCTTCACCAACGCTGCCGGCCACTGCCTGATTATGCGCACGGTGATTAACCAACGTCCGGTGGCGCTGGTGGTGATGGATGCCTTCGGCAAATATACCCACTTCGCTGACGCCAGCCGCTTGCGGACCTGGATTGAAACCGGGAAGGTAATGCCGGTACCCGCCTCGGCGCTGAGCTATAAAAAGCAGCGCGAAGCGCAGATGGCGGAGGCGATGCTGAAAGGCGGCGCGCAGACCGCGCAGAACGATTAATCTGCATGTCTCACGGATGGCGGCGCATTGCGCCTTATCCGGGCTACGTGATTTGGCACCGGGTTTGCCCCCTTCGCAGGCCCGGCAAGCGCAGCGCCGCCGGACAATATACCCGACACCGTGCCGCGTATGTGCCGGATGGCGGCTCGCGCCTTATCCGGCCTACGTGATTTGGCGGCGGGTTCATCCCCTTCGTAGGCCCGGCAAGCGCAGCGCCGCCGGGCAATCAGGCTGAGTGCCGGTGTTTGTGCAGGATGGCGGCTGACGCCTCTACGGAACCGCGCTGAACGGTAGCCCGGCTAAGGCGTTTACGCCGCGAGCCGGGGATTTGGCGCCGGATATCACTCCGGCAGCGTCCAGTCGCCGTCACCCAGCGCGCGCTGCATAATCAACGTATCCCGCCAGTCGCCCATCTTGTAGCCGACGCTGCGCAGCTGACCCGCCACGGTAAAGCCGAACTTTTTATGGATCGCCAGCGAGCCGGCATTGTTATGGCCATCGCCGATGATCGCCAGCATCTGCCGCCACGGGCCTTTCTCGCACTCAGCGATTAGCCTGGACAGCAGCGCGCTGCCGATGCCGCGTCCGCCCATTCCGGATTCCACGTATATCGATTCCTCGAGGGTGTAGCGATAGGCCGGACGCGGGCGATAGAAGGTGGCATAGCAGTAGCCGACGATAGCCCCGCGCCACAGCGCTACCAGCCACGGCAGCCCGTTGTCGCGCACGGTCTGGATCCGTTTACGCATTTCGTCAACGGTGGGGGGGATCTCTTCGAAGGAGGCGCGGCCATTAAGCACGTGCCAGACATACAGCGCGGCGATGGCGTGCGCATCGTCGGGCAGCGCTTCGCGAATTTCTAAATCACTGTCGAGTAACGGGGCCTCTGCGGGCATGGCGGCGCTCCTGAATCTGCCGGAGAAACATTCTCCGGCGTGCAGCGTAATACAGAAGCGCCAGGCTGAATAGTCCTGCCGTCGATTATTGCGGATCCGCCGGAGAGGCTGGCGTCGGGGCCGCTTCACCCCAGTATTTCTGCTTGCTGGTTTTACCAATCCCCGGGTTCATGCTGTTGGTCGGATCGTTCTGGCGATAGAACTGCTGCAGGCTCTCCGGGGCCTCATACAGATGACCCACGTTATGCTCCGCCGGGTACTGGGCGCCGCGCGCTTTCAGTAACTCCAGCATTTTTTCCTTCAGCGCGTGGGCGTCGACCCCTTTCCTGACGATGTAATCCTGATGGAACACATGGCACATAAAGTGGCCATAGTAGAGCTTATGCACCAGCTGGCTGTCGATTTCGGGCGGCAGATGTTCGAACCACTCGGTATCGTTACGGCGCAGGGCGATATCCAGCGCCAGAATATCTTCGACTTCGTCGGCATGCACCGCCTGATAGCGGATCGCCGCGCCGGCGGCGGCAAAGCGATGGAGGAACGCCTTGCTGCCTTCCTCCGGCGTACAGGCGAAGAAATCCCCCTCGGCCTGCTGGAAGTACTCTGTCAACCAACGCTGCGCTTCTTCGATGCCGTCGCCAGCCATCTTCAGCAGCAGATGATGTTCATATTTATCGCGCCAGGTTTTCATCCGCTCCGGTAAATGCGCCGGGAAGACGTGGCCGAGCTTCTGCATAAAGCGGTCGGTAAAGTGCGGCTTAAACAGCGAGACTTTCTCCAGCATCGCGTCGGTGCGCCCCTTCATGGTGAAGAAGAACGGCATTTTGTCGGTGCCGAGCTTGTCGATCATCAGGAAGGTGTCTTTGCCATACTTCTCGGCGATATCGTAAATATCGCGGTGCATATATTCCCCCGCCACCGGCAGATGCTGGAACTCAGCGAGGATATGACGGCGGATCTCGGTCAATACCTGTGGCTGGTTGGTGCCAATGTAAAACACCTGCTGGCGCTTTTCCGCCGGGAAAGTATCGAGACGCACGGCGAAAACCGCTAGCTTGCCGGCGCAGCCGGAGGATTCGAACAGGCGGTCCGGGTCGGCGTTATAGCGCGCCGGGGTGTCGGCATCGACATCGCGCACGCGGGTGACATAGTCGTGATCGTGGGCGTGGCGGCCGTCGTGCAGGACATCGCTATCGCTAATCCGTTCGTCATCGAGGCGGCTGAGGATCTGCTCCGGCGTGCTGCCGAGATCGATGCCCAGATGATTGACCAGCTTCAGCTTGCCGTCGGCGTCAATCTGCGCGAACAGCGACATCTCAGTGTAGGCCGGCCCGCGCTGCACCAGCGAGCCGCCGGAGTTGTTGCAGATCCCGCCGATGACCGACGCGCCGATGCATGACGAACCGATCACCGAGTGCGGTTCGCGTCCCAGCGGTTTGAGCGCTTTTTCCAGCGAATAGAGGGTGGTGCCGGGCCAGGCCAGCACCTGCTCGCCTTTGTCCAGCAGATGCAGTTTGTCCAGGCGCAGGGTGCTGATAATCACGATCTCGCGATCGTAATCATTGCCGTTGGGGGTCGAACCTTCGGTCAGGCCGGTGTTGGCCGCCTGCATCAGAATAATTTTATCGGCGTCTACGCAGGCGTTGAGCACGCGCCAGAGTTCCAGCAGGGTGCCGGGAAAGACAACCGCCAGGGCCTCGCCCTGACCGGAGCGGAAGCCTTTGCGGTAGCGCTGGGTTTTTGCCGGGTCGGTCAGCAGATGCGAAGGGCCAACCAGGCGCGCCAGGTCAGCCAGAAACGTTTTATGGGTGTCAGTGGGTGCAGATGACATGTTCCACTCCTTGTGGTGGTGCGCGAAATATCGAGGATAAGCATAGCGCTTTGTATGACAATTTGATGCATGAATGTTTCGCAAAAATCAGAGAAGAACCTTAGCATTCTGCGGGCGCGTTGTTTATATATATGGCAAACTGCGGTTTTTATTATGTTTTACCGAGTCCCCGTCTGAGATAAAGCGAGATAACAATGAAATGGCTCTGCACTGTAGGCGTCGCCGTGAGTCTGGCGCTGCAACCCGCGCTGGCGGATGAACTGTTTGGTAACCACCCCCTGACCCCGCAGGCGCGGGATGCCTTTGTCACCGACCTGCTGAAAAAAATGACGGTGGACGAGAAAATCGGCCAGCTGCGTCTGATAAGCGTTGGCCCGGATAACCCGAAAGAGGCGATCCGTGAAATGATCAAGAACGGTCAGGTGGGGGCGATTTTTAACACCGTTACCCGCCCGGATATCCGTGTAATGCAGGATCAGGTGATGCAGCTTAGCCGCCTGAAGATCCCGCTGTTCTTTGCCTACGATGTGCTGCACGGTCAGCGCACCGTGTTTCCGATAAGCCTCGGCTTGGCCTCGTCGTTTAACCTTGATACGGTGAAGACCGTGGGCCGCGTGTCAGCTTATGAAGCCGCCGATGACGGCTTGAACATGACCTGGGCGCCGATGGTCGACGTCTCCCGCGACCCGCGCTGGGGACGCGCTTCCGAAGGGTTCGGGGAAGACACCTATCTGACCACGATGATGGGCCAGGCGATGGTGGAGTCGATGCAGGGCAAGAGCCCGGCGGACCGCTATTCGGTGATGACCAGCGTCAAGCATTTCGCCGCCTACGGCGCGGTGGAGGGCGGGAAAGAGTACAATACGGTCGACATGAGCCCGCAGCGCCTGTTCAACGACTATATGCCGCCGTATAAAGCCGGGCTTGATGCCGGCAGCGGCGCGGTGATGGTAGCCCTGAACTCGCTGAACGGCACCCCGGCGACCTCTGATTCCTGGCTGCTGAAAGACGTCCTGCGCGACCAGTGGGGCTTTAAAGGCATCACCGTTTCCGACCACGGCGCCATCAAAGAGTTGATTAAGCACGGCGTGGCCTCCGACCCGGAAGACGCGGTGCGCGTAGCGCTGAAGTCCGGCATCAACATGAGCATGAGCGACGAGTATTACAGCAAGTACCTGCCGGGGCTGGTGAAGTCCGGCAAGGTGACCATGGCCGAGCTGGATGATGCCACCCGACACGTGCTCAACGTCAAATATGATATGGGACTGTTCAACGATCCCTACAGCCACCTGGGACCGAAAGATTCTGACCCGCAGGACACCAATGCGGAAAGTCGTCTGCATCGTAAAGAGGCGCGCGAAGTGGCTCGCGAGAGCCTGGTGCTGCTGAAGAACCGTCTTGATACGCTGCCGCTGAAAAAATCCGGCACTATCGCGGTGGTGGGCGCGCTGGCGGACAGCAAGCGCGACATGATGGGCAGCTGGTCCGCGGCCGGGGTGGCCGACCAGTCGGTGACCGTCCTGACCGGCATCAAAGAAGCGCTGGGCGATAACGGCAAAGTGATTTACGCCAAAGGGGCGAACGTTACCGATGACAAAGGCATTGTCGATTTCCTCAATTTGTATGAGAACGCGGTGCAGGTTGACCCACGCTCGCCGCAGGAAATGATCGACGAAGCGGTCGCGGCGGCGAAGCAATCCGATGTGGTGGTCGCCGTGGTGGGCGAGGCGCAGGGCATGGCGCATGAGGCCTCCAGCCGGACCGATATCACCCTGCCGCAGAGCCAGCGCAATCTGATTGCCGCTCTTAAAGCCACCGGCAAACCGCTGGTGCTGGTGCTGATGAACGGGCGTCCGCTGGCGCTGGTGAAAGAGGATCAGCAAGCCGATGCGCTGCTGGAGACCTGGTTTGCCGGCACCGAAGGCGGCCACGCCATCGCCGACGTGCTGTTTGGCGACTACAACCCGTCGGGCAAGCTGCCGATGTCTTTCCCGCGCTCGGTGGGGCAGATCCCAACCTACTACAGCCACCTGAATACCGGCCGGCCGTATAATCCGGAGAAGCCGAACAAGTACACCTCGCGTTACTTCGATGAAGCCAATGGCCCGCTGTATCCGTTTGGTTACGGCCTGAGCTACACCACCTTTAGCGTCTCCGATGTCAACATGTCGTCGGCCACCATGCCGCGCGATGGCAGCGTGACCGCCAGCGTGCAGGTGACCAACACCGGCAATCGCGAAGGGGCGACGGTGATCCAGCTCTACCTGCAGGACGTCACCGCCTCCATGAGCCGGCCGGTGAAAATGCTGCGCGGCTTTAAAAAGGTCACCCTCAAACCGGGCGAAACGCAAACCGTTAGCTTCCCAATCGACGTCGACGCGCTGAAGTTCTGGAATCAGCAAATGAAATACGTTGCTGAGCCGGGCAAATTCAATGTCTTTATCGGCGTGGACTCCGCCCGCGTGAAGCAGAGCGAGTTTGAGCTGCTGTAAGGTATCGCTCTTAAGCCCAACGTCACGCTTTAAAGGCCGATTAATCGGCCTTTTCTTTTTCGCATCGCTGGCAAATGGGCTACGCTTTTCTCTTAAGCTTCTGTAAGCGAAGCGCAAAAGAACTGAGGGATGCGGGATGAAGATGGCAACGACATGGTCCGGCGCGCTGGCGCTGGCCGCCCTGATAAGTTTACCGCTGCAGGCGGCGGAGCCGGTGAAGGTCGGCTCGAAAATTGATACCGAAGGCGCGCTGCTGGGCAATATGATCCAGCAGGTGCTGGAAAGCCACGGCGTAAAAACGATTAATAAAATCCAGCTCGGCACCACGCCGGTGGTGCGCGGGGCGATTGTCGCCGGCGAGCTGGATATCTACCCGGAATATACCGGCAATGGCGCCTTCTTCTTCAAAGATGAAAACGACCCGGCGTGGAAGAATGCCCAACAGGGCTATGAGAAGGTGAAGCGCCTCGATCAGGAGAAACATCAGCTGGTATGGCTCACCCCGGCGCCGGCCAACAACACCTGGACTATCGCCGTGCGCCAGGAGCTGGCGGAGAAAAATAAGCTGACCTCGCTGGCCGACCTCAGTCGCTACCTGAAGCAGGGCGGCGAATTTAAGCTGGCGGCTTCGGCGGAATTTATTGAGCGCCCGGACGCGCTGCCGGCGTTTGAAAAAGCGTATGGCTTCAACCTCAACCAGAACCAGCTGCTGTCGCTGGCCGGGGGCGATACGGCGGTGACCATCAAAGCGGCGGCGCAACAGACCTCCGGCGTTAACGCGGCGATGGCCTACGGCACCGATGGCCCGGTGGCGGCCCTGGGGTTACAGACGCTGAGCGACCCGCAGGGCGTGCAGCCGATATATGCCCCGACGCCGGTGGTGCGCGAGGCGGTGCTCAAGGCCTACCCGCAGATCGCCGACTGGCTGCAGCCGGTCTTCGCCAGCCTCGATGAAAAAACGCTGCAGCAGCTGAACGCCCGCATTGCGGTGGAGGGCCAGGATGCGAAGCGCGTGGCGGCAGATTATCTGCAGCAGAAAGGCCTGCTGAAGTAAGCCACCGGTGACCATTCGCTGTACTCATCGCGTCGGCCTGCTGCTGACAGGTCTGCTGCTGGTTACGCTGGCGCTGCCGTTTATTACTTACGCGCCGAATCGCTTACTCTCCGGCGAAGGGCGCGGGCTGTGGCAGGTAATGCCCTGGCTCGCCGGCGTTCAGCTGGCGGCGGCCCTTGCCGGGATGCTGCTTTGCTGGCTGCCAGGCAGGGCCGCGCCGCTTCTTCACCTGCTGCTGGCCGAACTGCTCTTCCCGCTGCTTATCTGGGGCAGCGGCCAGGCGGCGCTTGAGCTCTCCCGCCACGGCTCGCCGCTGGCGCGCACCTCGCCCGGCAGCGGCCTGTGGCTGTCGCTGGCGCTTTGTCTGCTGCTGGCCAGCGAGGCCATCCGTCATCTTACCGTCCGGCCGCTCTGGCGCTGGCTGCTCAATGCGCAAGTCTGGCTGTTGCCGATCATCCTGCTCGCTATCGGGGCGCTCGATCAGCTCTCCTTGCTGAAGGAGTATGCCAACCGTCAGGAGGTATTTGATGACGCCCTGCGCCAGCATCTGCTTCTGCTGTTCGGCACCCTTCTGCCGGGCCTGCTGATTGGCCTGCCGCTGGGGGTATGGCTGTGGCGGCGTCCGCGCTGGCAGGCGCCGGCTTTCACCGCGCTCAATGTGATCCAGACTATTCCGTCGGTAGCGCTTTTTGGCCTGCTGATTGCGCCGCTTGCCGGTCTGGCGCGTTATTTCCCGACGCTGGGCGAGCTGGGCGTCTCCGGGACCGGCGTGGCGCCAGCCCTGATCGCTCTCACTCTCTATGCGCTGCTGCCGCTGGTGCGCGGGGTGGTGACCGGCCTGCAGCAGGTGCCGCAGGATGCCCTGGAAAGCGCGACGGCAATGGGCATGAGCGCCGGGCAGCGCTTTCGTCAGGTGCAGCTTCCGCTGGCGATGCCGGTACTGCTGCGCAGCCTGCGGGTGGTCAGCGTGCAAACCGTCGGCATGGCGGTAGTGGCCGCGCTGATCGGCGCCGGCGGCTTTGGCGCGCTGGTTTTTCAGGGGCTGCTGAGCAGTGCGCTGGATCTGGTGCTGCTGGGCGTGGTGCCGACCATTGCCCTGGCGGTGGTGCTGGATGCCCTGTTCGCCCTGTGGGGCGCCTGGCTAAAAGGAGAGGCCAATGATTGAATTTCAAGGGGTCAGCAAAGTGTTTGCCGGCCACCCGGCGGTGAAGGACCTGACCCTGGAGCTGCGCGAAGGCGCTTTCTCGGTGCTGGTGGGGACTTCCGGCTCGGGCAAGTCGACGACGCTGAAGATGATCAACCGTCTGCTGGAGCCGGACCGGGGCACCATTCGCTTTGCCGGCGAGGACATTCGCCAGCAGCCGGTCCTGACCCTGCGGCGGCGGATGGGCTATGCCATCCAGTCCATCGGCCTGTTTCCCCACTGGACGGTGGCGCAGAATATCGCCACCGTGCCGCAGTTGCAAAGATGGCCGCGGGCAAGGATCGCCGACCGGATCGACGAGCTGATGGCGCTGCTGGGGCTGGAGGCGACGCTGCGCGACCGTTACCCGCATCAGCTCTCCGGCGGCCAGCAGCAGCGGGTGGGGGTGGCGCGGGCGCTGGCGGCAGATCCGGAGGTGCTGTTGATGGATGAGCCCTTCGGCGCCCTCGACCCGGTGACCCGCGAGGCGCTGCAGCAGGAGATGCTGCGCATCCACCGTCTGCTGGGACGGACGATTGTGCTGGTGACCCATGATATTGACGAAGCGCTGCGTCTGGCGGACCACCTGGTGCTGATGGACGGGGGCGAGGTGGTCCAGCAGGGGGCGCCGCTGGAGATGCTCCTGCGACCGAAAAATAGCTTTGTACAGACCTTTTTTGGCCGCAGCGAGCTGGGCGTGCGCCTGCTGTCGCTGCGCGAGGTAGGGGACTATTTGCGTCCCGACGAACGGCTGGCGGGCGAGGGGCTGACCGTCACCATGACCCTGCGGGAAGCGCTGTCGCAGTTTGTCGCCCGGCGCTGCGAGACGCTGCCGGTGGTCGATGCCGAAGGCAGGCCCTGCGGTACGCTGCATTTTGCCGATCTGCTGCGTCAGGAGATGAGCCATGAAGGCGCTTCGTGAGCCGCTGTGGTGGCTTATCGCGCTGTTTATCGGCCTGCTGGCAGGGCTGCCCTACAGCGCGCCGCTGTTCAGTCGGCTGTTCCCGGAGCTGCCGCGGCCGGTCTACCAGCAGGAGAGCTTCTGGGCGCTCACTCTCGATCACGGCTGGCTGGTGGTGGCGTCCAGCCTCGCGGCAACGGCAATCGGGCTGGGGGCTGGGGTGGCGGTCACCCGGCCCGCCGGCAGCGCGTTTCGTCCGCTGGTGGAGACCATCGCCGCTATCGGGCAGACCTTTCCGCCGGTGGCGGTGCTGGCGATGGCGGTGCCGGTGCTGGGCTTTGGCTGGCTGCCCGCGCTCATCGCCCTCGCGCTGTATGGCATACTGCCGGTGCTGCAGGGGACGCTGGCCGGGCTGGGTTCGATACCGCCTGGGGTGTCAGGTGTGGCTGAAGGGATGGGAATGACCGGCTGGCAGCGTCTGTATAAGGTGGAGCTTCCGCTGGCGGCCCCGGTGATCCTGGCGGGGATCCGCACCTCGGTCATCGTCAATATTGGTACCGCGACCATTGCCTCGACGGTGGGGGCCAGTACGCTCGGGACGCCGATCATCATCGGCCTGAGCGGCTTTAATACCGCGTATATTGTTCAGGGGGCGCTGCTGGTGGCCCTGGCGGCGATTATCGTCGACCGCGCGTTTGAGCGTCTGACTCGCTGGATCAGCCGACACCGCCACGCACAATAAAGGAATAGCCGGCCAGCATTACGCCGCTGATCCCGCCGATGGCCATAAGTAAGAAGAGAGTGACGACCGCGATTTTCGCTGGCTTCATAATAGGCTCCTGATGTTAACAGGGGGATTATACGGTGAAGCGCAGGTGTTAATGAAACATTAATTGCGGTTTAGCGCGCCGCGCCGGGCTTTTTGCCGCGTTTGCTGCGCAACGCGCCGCAAAAAAGTGTGATCCTGGCCGTCGTTTTTCATTTTTATGCAGGGCTTCAAAGAAAGTTTTCGCCAGGCAGGGTATGGTACGCGCTTTCAGGCATGTGTGGTTTGCGGGTATGTACGAGTTTGATCTGGTGTTGCTGCTGCTTCAGCAGATGTGCGTATTTTTGGTCATCGCGTGGTTGATGAGCAAAACCCGACTGTTTATCCCCCTGATGCAAGTCACCGTTCGCCTGCCGCACAAGCTGCTGTGCTACGTCACCTTCTCCATTTTCTGCATTATGGGGACCTATTTCGGTCTGCATATCGAAGACTCCATCGCCAACACCCGCGCCATCGGCGCCGTGATGGGCGGCCTGCTCGGCGGGCCGGTGGTCGGCGGGCTGGTAGGGCTCACCGGCGGCCTGCACCGCTACTCGCTGGGGGGAATGACCGCCTTAAGCTGCATGGTTTCCACCATCGTTGAGGGGCTGCTGGGCGGTCTGGTGCACAGCGTGCTGGTCAAACGCGGCCGGCCGGACAAAGTCTTTAGCCCGCTGACCGCCGGGGCGATCACCTTCGTGGCCGAGCTGGTGCAGATGATGATCATTCTGCTGATTGCCCGCCCGTTCCAGGACGCCCTGCATCTGGTGCAGAGCATTGCCGCGCCGATGATGGTCACCAATACCGTCGGAGCGGCGCTGTTTATGCGCATTCTGCTGGATAAACGGGCGATGTTTGAGAAGTACACCTCCGCCTTTTCCGCCACGGCGCTGAAGGTGGCGGCGTCCACCGAGGGGATCCTGCGTCAGGGATTCAACGAAGAGAATAGCATGAAGGTGGCCCAGGTGCTGATCCAGGAGCTGGACATCGGCGCGGTGGCGATCACCGATCGCGACAAGCTGCTGGCGTTTACCGGCATCGGCGACGACCACCATCTGCCGGGCAAGCCTATTTCCTCCTCGTATACGCAACGGGCGATTGAGACCGGGGAGGTGGTCTACGCCGACGGCAACGAGGTGCCTTACCGCTGCTCGATTCATCCGCACTGTAAGCTGGGGTCGACGCTGGTGATCCCCCTGCGCGGCGAGAACCAACGGGTGATAGGCACCATTAAACTGTATGAGGCGAAAAATCGCCTGTTCAGTTCGATCAACCGCACCCTCGGGGAGGGGATTGCCCAGCTGCTGTCGGCGCAGATCCTCGCCGGACAGTACGAGCGGCAGAAGGCGCTGCTGACGCAATCCGAAATCAAGCTCCTGCACGCCCAGGTCAACCCGCACTTCCTGTTTAACGCGCTTAACACGCTGAAGGCGGTGATCCGCCGCGACAGCGATCAGGCCGGCCAGCTGGTGCAGTATCTATCGACCTTCTTTCGCAAGAACCTGAAACGGCCGACGGAAATTGTCACTCTTGCCGATGAGATCGAGCATGTTAACGCCTATCTGCAGATTGAGAAGGCTCGCTTTCAGGCTAACCTGCAGATCCAGATGGCGGTGCCGGAAGGGCTGGCGCATCACCAGCTGCCGGCCTTTACCCTGCAGCCGATCGTGGAGAACGCCATTAAGCATGGTACATCGCAACATCTTGGCGTCGGCGAAATTACCATCCGCGCCAGCCAGGACGATCGCTGGCTGCAGCTGGATATCGAAGATAACGCCGGGCTGTACCGGGCCAACCCCCAGGCCAGCGGGCTGGGGATGAATCTGGTGGACAGGCGGCTGCGGGCGCGTTTTGGCGCCGACTGCGGCATCAGCGTCACCTGCGAGCCGGAGCGCTTTACCCGAGTCACCCTACGTCTGCCCCTGGAGGAGAATGCATGCTGAGAGTATTGATCATCGATGATGAGCCGCTGGCGCGGGAAAACCTGCGCATTTTGCTGGAGACACAGCGCGATATCGAGATCGTCGGCGAGTGCGGCAACGCGGTGGAGGCCATTGGCGCGGTGCATAAGCTGCGTCCCGACGTGCTGTTTCTCGACATCCAGATGCCGCGCATCAGCGGTCTGGAGATGGTCGGGATGCTCGACCCGGAGCACCGCCCCTATATCGTGTTTCTCACCGCCTTTGATGAATACGCGGTGAAAGCCTTTGAGGAGCATGCCTTTGACTATCTGCTGAAGCCGATTGAAGCTGCCCGGCTGGAGAAAACCCTCGCCCGCCTGCGCCAGGAGCGTAATCTGCAGGATGTGTCGCTGCTGGATGATGCTCAGCAGACGCTGAAATACATTCCCTGTACCGGCCACAGTCGTATCTGGCTGCTGCAGATGGAGGATGTGGCCTTCGTCAGCAGCCGGATGAGCGGCATCTACGTGACCGACCGCGAGGGAAAAGAGGGCTTTACCGAACTGACCCTGCGCACCCTTGAGAGCCGCACGCCGTTGCTGCGCTGCCATCGCCAGTACCTGGTGAATATGGCGCACCTGAAGGAGATTCGCCTGGAGGAGAATGGCCAGGCGGAGCTGCTGATGCGCGCCGGGCAAACGGTGCCGGTGAGCCGGCGCTATTTAAAAAGCCTGAAAGAGGCGATTGGCCTGTAAAGCTGGTACACTGCGCCCCATTGCATCATCGACAGTAAAAGGCCCTCATGCTCAGTAATGATATTCTTCGTAGCCTGCGCTACACCCTGAAAGTCAATAATAACGATATGGTGCGCATTCTCGCGCTCTCCGCTATGGAATCCACCGCCGCCAGCTTCGACACCTGGACGACGAAAGAGGATGAAGAGGGCTTTGTTCGCTGCCCGGACATTATCCTGTCGGGTTTCCTTAACGGCCTTATCTATGACAAGCGCGGCAAAGATGATTCGGCCCCGGAGCTGGCGCTGGAGCGTCGGGTGAATAACAACACGGTGCTGAAAAAGCTGCGGATCGCCTTCTCGCTGAAAACGGACGATATCCAGGCGATTATGAGCGAGCAGAAATACCGGGTGTCGGTGCCGGAGATCACCGCCATGATGCGCTCGCCTGACCACAAAAACTACCGCGAGTGCGGCGACCAGTTTCTGCGCAATTTCCTGCGCGGACTGACCCAGCGGGTGCATAACCCGAAGGCATGATTTTTTGCCGGGTGGCGGCTTCGCCTGACCCGGCCTACAACGACTGACCCCCCGGGCGCGTGCTAGCATAGCGCCGCCGGGCAAAAAAAAGCCGGAGATACTCTCCGGCTTTTTTGTTATTTCACCTGCTGACCCGGCTTGGCGCCGTCGTCAGGGCTTAACAGGAAGATATCCTTCCCGCCAGGGCCGGCGGCCATCACCATGCCCTCGGAGATGCCGAAGCGCATTTTGCGCGGCGCCAGGTTGGCGACCATCACCGTCAGGCGACCAATCAGCGGCTGCGGATCCGGATAGGCGGAGCGGATGCCGGAGAAGACGTTACGTTTTTCGCCGCCGAGATCCAGCGTCAGGCGCAGTAGCTTGTCGGAGCCCTCGACGAATTCCGCGTTTTCAATCAGCGCCACGCGCAGATCGACTTTGGCGAAATCGTCAAAGGTGATGGTCTCCTGAATCGGATCGTCCGCCAGCGGACCGGTGACCGGCGCCGCGGTGGCTTTCACCTCTTCTTTAGAGGCTTCTACCAGGGCTTCCACCTGCTTCATCTCGATACGGTTGTACAGCGCCTTGAACGGATTGACCTTATGCGCCAGCAGCGGCTGCTGAATGGCGTCCCAGCTCAGTTCGCTGTTGAGGAACGCTTCCGCACGCGCGGCCAGCTGCGGCAGGACCGGCTTCAGCCAGGTCATCAGCACGCGGAACATATTCAGGCCCATGGTGCAGATGGCCTGCAGGTCGGCGTCGCGGCCTTCCTGTTTCGCCACCACCCACGGCGCCTGCTCGTCGACGTAGCGGTTAGCCACGTCGGCGAGGGCCATGATTTCGCGGATGGCCTTACCGAACTCGCGGCTGTCCCATGCTTCGCCGATGCTTTCCGCAGCGTCGGTGAAGGTTTTGTACAGCGCCGGGTCGGCCAGCTCCGCGGCCAGCACGCCGTCGAAACGCTTGCTGATAAAGCCGGCGTTGCGCGAGGCGAGGTTAACCACCTTGTTGACGATGTCGGCGTTCACGCGCTGCACGAAATCTTCCAGGTTCAGGTCGATGTCATCGATGCGTGAAGAGAGCTTGGCGGTGTAGTAGTAGCGCAGGCTGTCGGCATCGAAATGATTTAACCAGGTGCTGGCCTTGATAAAGGTGCCGCGCGACTTGGACATCTTGGCGCCGTTGACCGTCACGTAGCCGTGCACGAACAGATTAGTCGGCTTACGGAAGTTGCTGCCTTCCAGCATCGCCGGCCAGAACAGGCTGTGGAAGTAGACAATGTCCTTGCCGATAAAGTGATACAGCTCGGCCGTGGAATCTTTCTTCCAGTATTCGTCGAAGCTGGTGGTGTCGCCGCGCTTGTCGCACAGGTTCTTGAAGGAGCCCATGTAGCCGATCGGCGCGTCCAGCCAGACGTAGAAATATTTGCCCGGCGCGTTGGGAATTTCGAAGCCGAAGTACGGCGCATCGCGGGAGATGTCCCACTGCTGCAGGCCGGATTCGAACCACTCCTGCATCTTGTTCGCGACCTGCTCCTGCAGGGCGCCGCTGCGGGTCCACGCCTGCAGCATTTCGCTGAACGACGGCAGGTCGAAGAAAAAGTGCTCGGAGTCACGCATCACCGGCGTGGCGCCGGAAACCACCGATTTCGGGTCGATAAGTTCGGTGGGGCTGTAGGTCGCGCCGCACACTTCGCAGTTATCGCCATACTGGTCCGGAGATTTGCACTTCGGACAGGTGCCTTTCACAAAACGGTCCGGCAGGAACATGCCTTTTTCCGGATCGTAGAGCTGAGAGATGGTGCGGTTTTTAATAAAACCGTTCTCTTTCAGGCGGGTGTAGATAAGCTCCGACAGCTCGCGGTTCTCGTCGCTGTGCGTCGAGTGATAGTTATCATAGCTGATGTCGAAGCCGGCGAAATCGGTCTGATGCTCCTGACTCATTTCGCCAATCATCTGCTCCGGAGTGATACCGAGCTGCTGCGCTTTGAGCATAATCGGCGTGCCATGGGCGTCGTCGGCGCAGATGAAGTTGACCTCGTGGCCGCGCATTCGCTGGTAACGGACCCAGACATCAGCCTGGATGTGCTCCAGCATGTGGCCGAGGTGGATGGAGCCGTTGGCGTACGGCAGGGCGCACGTTACCAGAATTTTCTTCGCGACTTGAGTCATAGTGAGCATTACATCTTCTGTTGTAAAAAGGGCTTCCGATATTACCAAAAGGGCTGTGGGTGCGCCATAAATGGCTGCCCATATATGGATAATCGTTACCTGTGATAAACTCTGTGATTACTGAAAGCATCTCAAAACAACAAAGGAGTCGGGATGAATTCGCAATCCCAGGCCAAATCCCCTGAGCGCCTACGTGCGATGGTCGCCGGGACGCTGGCCAATTTCCAGCACCCAACCCTGAAGCATAATCTCACCGCCCTTAAGGCGCTGCACCATGTCGCCTGGCTGGACGATACCGTCCATATTGAACTGCAAATGCCGTTCGTCTGGAGCAGCGCCTTCGAAGCGCTGAAAGAGCAGTGCAGCGCCGAACTGCTGCGCATCACCGGCGCGAAGGCTATCGACTGGAAGCTGACCCACAGCATCGCAACCCTCAAGCGGGTGAAAAACCAGCCCGGGGTCAACGGCGTGAAAAACATTATCGCCATCAGCTCCGGCAAAGGCGGCGTCGGTAAATCTTCTACTGCCGTAAATCTGGCGCTGGCCCTGGCGGCGGAAGGAGCGAAGGTGGGCATTCTGGATGCCGATATCTATGGTCCGTCGATTCCGACCATGCTGGGTGCGGAAGACAGCCGCCCGACCTCGCCGGACGGCACTCATATGGCGCCGATCATGAAATATGGTCTGGCAACCAACTCCATCGGCTACCTGGTGACCGACGACAACGCCATGGTCTGGCGTGGGCCGATGGCCAGCAAGGCGCTGATGCAGATGCTGCAGGAGACCCTGTGGCCGGACCTCGACTACCTGGTGCTGGATATGCCGCCGGGCACCGGCGACATCCAGCTGACCCTGGCGCAGAACATCCCGGTGACCGGCGCGGTGGGGGTCACCACGCCGCAGGACATCGCGCTGATCGACGCCAAAAAAGGCATCGTGATGTTCGAGAAAGTGGAAGTGCCGGTGCTGGGGATCGTGGAAAACATGAGCATGCATATCTGCAGCAACTGCGGGCACCACGAGCCTATCTTCGGCACCGGCGGCGCGCAAAAACTGGCCGAGAAATACCACACCCAGCTGCTGGGCCAACTGCCGCTGCATATTACGCTGCGGGAAGATCTGGATAACGGCACGCCGACGGTGGTGGCGCGTTCGGACAGCGAATTTACCGACATCTACCGCCAGCTGGCGGGCCGGGTGGCGGCCCAGATGTACTGGCAGGGAGAAGTGATCCCGGGTGAGATTGCCTTCCGCGCCGTTTAAGGCCGCGGCGAGCGCATTAGCCAGTATCTGCCCTCGGGCGACGCGCCCTGTGCTTCGATGGTCCAGCCATGACGCTGGTAGAAGCGCAGGGCGTTTTTATTTTCCATCAGGCACTTCAGCGTTCCGCTGGCGGTAAAGGTCCGTTCGACCTGCGCCAGCAGCGCGCTGCCGATATGTTTGCCTTGCCAGTCGGGGTCGACAAACAGATGGTGAAGGAAATTATCGGCGGTCCATACGGCGGCAAAGCCCACCGGCTGGCCGTCGCATTCCGCGACCCACAGCTGTTCATCCGCGGTGGCGGCATCGAAATCCTCCAGCCGCCACGCCGCGGCGGGAAGCCAGGTCCACGATAAACTGCGCGCCCGCAGGAAGATCTGGCGCAGCGCCGGAGAGTCCGCTGGCTCGCTGGGGCGGACGTGGAGATTGCGCGGATCAGCGGTGATAGAAGATCTCGCCATCGTACACTTTGAGGATTTTGCCTTCGGTATCGGTGATCAGCACGTAGTTACCGCCCATATAGGTCCAGTGGCTGCCGGCGTCCGGCGCAGGCAGGTTACGCTGCTGCCACTGTTTGATGTTGTATTCCGGGGTGAGGTACATCGCCGGAACGGTGTCGCCGATGTGAAACTGGGTGAAATCGGCGGTGAACTCTTTCAGCGCATACTGATCGATCCCCGCGGCAGTAGCCGTCCAGCTGGCGCCAGCGGTGGCAAGAAGTACGCCCAGAAGCATCATTTTTGTTTTACGCATAGTTTCCTCAATATTACCTGGACTCAAAATAGCAGCCTCGTATCATTCCTGATGCGTTGCTGAAATGGCAAGCACTGGATTTTTAAAAAGTGTAAGCAAAACGCGGCGCAAGTCTTGTGCCGCTTGCGTTGCAGCGACGGTGATGCGTATTTTGGGAGCAATCTGAAGCAGGGGAGAATCAGCATGTTCAGGCTGGAAGATCTGACCTTATTTGTCCGCGCCGCGGCGCTGGGCAGTTTTAGCGACGCGGCGCGCGAGGCCGGGCAGCAGCCGGCGCAGGTCAGCGCGGCAATTAAGCGTCTGGAGACGATCCTCAATATTCGCCTGTTTGCCCGTTCGACCCGCAGCCTGCGCCTGACGCCGGAGGGGGAGACCTGGCTGCCCTACGCCACCCAGATGCTCGATACCCTCGAGGCCGGTCTGCAGAAGATCCAGACCCCGGATGATGAAGTTCGCGGCATGTTGCAGATTGCCGTGCCGTCGGACCTCGGGCGTAACCTGCTCCTGACCCTGTTCCGCGATTTCCGCCAACGCCACCCGGCGCTGCGCCTGCGGCTGCTCTTTTCCGATCAGCTGACCGACGTGTTTAAAGATCCGGTGGACGTTGCGTTTCGCTATGGCAATAACGACGATGCCTCGTTTATCTCGCTGCCGGTGGCGCCGGAAAATCGTCGGGTGCTGGTGGCCTCGCCTGAGTGGATCGCCCGCCATGGCGAACCGCAGACCCTCGAGGAACTCAGCCAGCACAATGCGTTGATCTACATTTTGCGCGGCCGTCCGTTCGACCGCTGGTCGCTGAGCCTCGACGGCGTGGTTCAGCAGCAGAAGGTTTCCGGCACGGTGATGAGCGACGACGCCGAGGTGATCCGTCGGCTGGCGATCGCCGGGGAGGGCATTGCCTATAAATCGATGCTCGACGTCAGCGACGATCTGCGGGCGGGGCGCCTGCGGCGCCTGCTGCCGCGTTATCAGGGGGATGTAGTGCCGTTGAATCTGATTTGTCCGCACCGCAAACAGCTCTCTGCCGCGGTGCGTTTGTTATATGAAGAGGTGAAATCACATTGTGAAGGGCTTAATGCCTGACTAAGGTCGCGAAGTAATACACCAGCGGGACGGCCAATACCCACAGGCCAATCGGGATCTCCCGCCACTTACCGGCGATAGCCTTGATCACAATGTAAAACAGCAGCCCGCCGGCAATCCCGGTGCCAAAGCTGTTGGCGATAAGGGTGATCATCACCATCATCAGCACCGGCAGCCCGTCGGTGAAGTTGGCAAGATCCACTTTGCGCAGGCCGCTGAACATGTTCAGGCCAATCAGGATCAGCGCCGGGGCGGTGGCTTCTTTCGGGATCATCAACGCCACCGGCGTGAACAGCAGCATCAGCAGGAACATTACCGCCGCTGACAGCGCGGTGAGGCCGGTTTTGCCGCCCGCTTCCGCTGCCGCCGAAGATTCAATCAGCGCCGTAGCCGCCGGAATGCCCACCCACGGGCCGAGCGCGGCGGCAATCGAATCGACCATGAACGGGCGATTAATCTGCGGCATGTTGCCTTCTTCATCCAGCAGACCCGCCTCGCCGCCCACCGCCAGCGTTGTCCCCATGGTGGAGAAAAACTCAGATGCGAAAAAGACGAACAGGAACGGCAGGAAGGCGATGTTTAACGCCCCCAGCAGGTCAACCTGTCCCAGCACCGGCGCCAGCGAGTGGGGGGCATCGATAAAATGCGTCGGCAGTTTAGTCACGCCGAACGGGATACCCACCAGCGTGGCGCACAAAATAGCCCACAAAATGGCGCCCGGTACCTTACGCGCCTGCAGGGCTATCGCCAGGAACAGGCCGCACAGCGCCACCAGCGCGCCGGGGGCGAGAAAGTCGCCGAGCATCAGGGCGTTGGTTTTCGCATTGGCCAGCACCAGCCCGGCATTGCGAAAACCGAGGACGGCGACAAACAGGCCGATGGAGGCCGTCAATCCCAGCTTGATCGACTGCGGCACCGAGCGGGTGACCACTTCGCGCAGGCCAAAGCGGGTCAGCAGGAAGAAGAGGATCCCCGACCAGCAGGCAATTCCGAGGCCAGTCTGCCAGCCAATCCCTTCGCTACCGGCCAGCGTCACCCCCACCAGCACCGAGCCGCCAATGCCCGGGCCGACGATAAACGGCAGGTTGGCATAAAACGCCATCAGCAGCGAGCCGACGACGAAGACCAGAATGGTGCCGGTGGTGGCGGCGCCTTTATCCATCCCACCGATCGCCAGCAGCCCCGGGATAACCACCAGTAAATAGGCGGCGGCGAGAAAGCCGGTGATCCCGGCCAGGCATTCGGTGCGTAGCGTGCCGCCGCGCGAGCGCAGCGCAAAGCGGCGCTCCAGCCAGTTAGCGCGGGCGGAAGAGTGAAGTGTGTTATCGGCCATGCTCAGGCTCCCTGAGGATTATTGTTGTGATCGGTTGGCTCCGGGATCTCCCGGCAGGCTATCAACGGGTCGACTATCTGGCGGCTGCCGCCGTCGGTCAGACCCAAATCGGTTAAATGCGGCCCGGCGTTACAGGCAAGGCAGGTGCCTTCAATGGCTTTGAAGACCCGGTACGGCGGCTCCCAGTCGGCGACTTGGCTGCTCAGATCGCGCAGCTCGCGGAACTGACGCGCCAGTTCCGCGGCCGGGAGATCCGACAGCATGCCGGCAATCGGCATCGCCACATGGGCAAGGATCTCGCCCTGTTGCGCCAGCGCCATCCCGCCGCCGGAGGCGATAAGCTGGTTGGCCGCCAGCGCCATATCATTAGCGTCGCGCCCGAGCACCACCAGATTATGCGAGTCGTGGGAGTAGCTGGTGGCGATGGCGCCGCGCAGCTCACCCCAGCCTTCAAGCAGGGCGATTTGCGGCGTCGCCTGATGGCGGCCGTGGCGGTGCTTGACCCAGATCAGACTGAAGCCGGCGGGCAGCTGGACTTTCCCGTCACGAACCTGCACTTCCACTTCGCCCCACTGAGTGAAGCGCGCGCCGCGGATATGGCGCAGGCGGGCGATGCCGTGACGAATGCCCTGGACGCGCAGAATAAAGTCATCGGCGCGGAGGGGGGCGATCTGCAAAGTATCGCGCGGCGGCGTGACGCCCGCGGCGGGCGCGATCGGTGTCAGCAGGTTGCCCGCGCGGGCCAGCAGCTTACCGCCTACGTAGACTTCGCGGGCCACCAGTTTCTCCAGGGAATCAAACACCAGCAGATCGGCGCGCCGCCCGGCGGCAATCAGCCCGAGATCGTGGCGCTGCAGGCGAATAGCGGCGTTGAGGGTGGCGAATCGCAGCGCATCGACCGCCGGTAAACCGTGCTCGATCAGCAGATTAAGCAGGGCGATGATGCCGCCTTTCTCCAGTAGTATATCCGGCGGCACGTCATCGGTGCAGACGGTGATCTGCGAGGAGAGGTGCGGCAGCGTTTTTAACGCCGCGACGATATCCGGCAGCAGATAGGGGTGCGAGCCGCGGATCTCGATCGTCAGCCCGGCGCGCAGTTTTTCCAGCGCGTCGTCCGCCGAGGTCAGTTCGTGATCGGAGGTGACGCCGGCGGCGAGGTAGGCCTGCAGGTCAGCGCCGCTCAGGCCGCGGGCGTGGCCTTCAATCAGTTTGCCGCTGTTGAGACCGGCCTGGACAATCTCCTGCATCCGCTCGCTACCGTGCAGCACGCCGTGCATATCCATCACCTCCGCCACGCCGCGCACTTCCGGCCAGCCGAGCATGGTCTCCATCTCCGCGCCGGCAAAATCGGCGCCGGACATTTCGAGACCCGGCGTGGAGGGGACGCTGGACGGGGCGGCGACCATCACCTGCAGCGGCAGATGGCGGCTGGCGTCCACCGCATAGCGCACGCCAGCGACGCCGAGGACGTTGGCCAGCTCATGCGGATCCCAGAACACCGCGGTGGTGCCCTGGGTGAGGACGATTTCCGCATAGCGCTCCGGTGGCAGGTGCGAGCTTTCGAGGTGCACGTGGGTGTCCATCAGGCCGGGGGACAGGTAGCCACCGGCCAGGGAACGCACTTCATGGGCGTCTTCGCGACTGCCGCGCGGGTGGACGCTGGCGATCATCTCGCCGACGATACCGACGTCAGCGGGGCGAATTTCGCCCGTGGCCATATCGACGATCTGCGCATCGATCAGCAGCAGATCAAACGGGGATTCACCGCGCGCGGCCTGCACGGCGCGACGGCGGACTTGAGCATTGCTGGACATAACCACTCCGGCACAAGGATAATGCGGATACTCTAGGGGCACAGCAAACGTTTGCCCAGATGAATAAATTTATCACCCGATAAGCTCGGGTTATTGTGCAGGACCACCGTAGCGAACCCGATGATGAACGAACCCTGGCAGCGGCTGCCCGCGCTCTCTCTTAAACAGCTTCAGTATTTTGTCACCCTGGCCCAGCTGCGCCATTTTACCGATACCGCCAGTCGGCTGGCGATTAGCCAGCCGGCGCTGAGCAGCGCCCTGCGGCAGATTGAAACGGTACTCGGCGGTAAGCTGGTCAACCGTACCGCTGCGACGGTCACTCTGACTGAACTGGGGGCGGCGATTTTACCCCACGCCCAGCGGATCCTCAGCGTGGCGCAGGCGGCCTTTTCCGATATGCAGCAGATTGTCGAGGCGGGTGGCGACGGGACGGTGCGTATCGGTCTGGTGCCGTCGGTCAGTTCGCTGCTGTTTCCGCTGCTGCCGCAGACCCTGGCTGAGGCCTTTCCGCGTCTGCGCATTGAATTTCACGATCAGACCAACGATGCGCTTATCCAGGCGCTGCAGCGCGGCGAGATTGATTTCGGCATCGGGGCGATCGACAGCTCACTGCCCGCAGAACTGCTGGTCTATCCGCTGCGCGAAGATCCCTTCGTGGCGGTGCTGCACCGCGACGATCCGCTGGCCGCGCAGGCACATCTGCCGTGGAAACAGCTGGTGGGGCGGGATATTGCTGTGTTCTCGAAGGGCAATATCCAGCGGCTGGTGGCGGCATTAGTGGAGAGCCATCGCCTGACGCTGACCACCCGCTACCAGGTGGACTATATCGAAACCCTGTATGGTCTGGTGCGCTCGCGCTTAGCGGTGGCGATTCTGCCGGCGCTGTACACCACCCATCTGCAGGACCCGGCGCTCAGGGTCGCCCAGCTGCAGCAGCCGGTGCTCGCCCGCACAGTGGCCCTGATGCGCGGCCCGCAGGCGCTGCCCCCGCTTATTGAAGACTGTTTTTCTCTGCTGCAGGCCGCCTTGCGCTAGGGCAGGTGCTTGATCAGCACGTCTACGGTTAAGTGGTTGATGTACTCCAGCGAGTGTGAGGAGAGGACGCCCAGCAACCGGTTATGGTGCCCGGCAATAATTAAATCGATCTGCCGCTGCCGAACGCAGGTTTCCACGTCTTCAAACCGGCGGGTGGTCACCAGCGAGAGGGTATCCACCGGCAGGGAGACGGTGCAGGCCAGCTCGTTGAGCAGGGCTTTGGCCTGGATCACCTCCTGCGAGACCCGATCGTCGCGCAGGCTGTCGGAAACATAGTTCAGCGCCCGGTAATCGGTGCTGATGTGGGCGATGGTGATGCGCATGCCGTTCTCTTCTGCCATTCTGGCGGCATGCTGGAGCAGCGGGACGCCGTCCTGACTGCTGTTAATCAGTACCAGCGCATGGTGATAAACGGCCATGGCGTATATCCTCGGTAGGCTAAATAGCGCATGATGTCATTATTTTCCGCCCGCCAGCAGCGGAATGCAATCCCGCCCGGTCGCCTGAAGAGCATGATGGCCGCGAAGGTGTCGTATCCAGGGCTAAAGGCTTGTTGTATGAACCGGTGAGTTGCGGTAAATTCCACAACGCTTAACAATTTCACTATTTTGACTCGGGGTGCCCTTCTTCGTTGAAGGCTGAGAAATACCCGTACCACCTGATCTGGATAATGCCAGCGTAGGGGGTTAATTTTTTATATAATTCATTGCGTTACATAAGCTTCTGTTCATTTTCCTGTATGAACTGTAACAGAGGCAGTGTTGATTTTGCTTACCAAACGTATCCGCTATACCTTCCTTCGGGACTCTATCTACTACATTCAGTTTTGCCTTCCAGATGGGAAAATGTTTAGGCGCTCTCTGAACACTGATAGCCATCGTGAGGCCAGCGTTTTGATGATAGCTTTAATGCCTTTTATCCTTCAGGTTAAGAATCGCCAGTTAACTCCAGAAGCTCTCTGTCTCCAGCTTAACGCGCTTAACACTAATCGAATGCTTGAAAGGGCAGCTAGAGCTTTCCCGCTCTCTATGCCGCTCTCCCTTCCTCCAGAGAAGCAGATAGAGCATAAGAAGGGGCTGCATTTAGGAGAAGCTTGGGCGCAATACAAACATGAGCGGGGGAAGGGTTGGACTGCTGCTATCCACTCTGCAAATGAGCGCTATATGGAAGTGTTATTAACCATACTTGGAGATGATAGGGATGTAGCTACCATCACAAAGAGGGACATAAAGCAGGTGATGGAGGTGGTAGAAGGCCTCCCTAAGCGAGTCATACAGCCTTACAGGTCTATGAATATAAAACAGCTCATTGCGTGTGATGTGCCGGAGGAACACCTGATAGGGACGGAGGCGATTCACAAGCATTTAAAAATTTATAAATCTTTGTTTAAAACATTTTTGGTGGAAGAAAAGGACGTACTTACAGCATCCCCTACAGATGGTGTCATAGCTCCGCCGTCTAGCGCTCGCTATGGGGCTTATACAAATAGTGAGATGAAGAGCTTTGTCAGTTATGCAATCGAAGAGGCCAAGCCTGAATGGCTCAAATGGATTATCCTGCTTCTTGCGTATACAGGAGCAAGAAGGGGGGAGATTGCCACCCTCACTAAATCACAAGTGAGATATGACGATGATAGTAATCGTCACTATCTACTCATTACGGACGGAAAAACTGAGAACGCAGCGAGGGAGGTTCCTCTCCATAACCATCTTATTGATTTAGGTTTTCTGGATTTTGCTGCAAGCAAGAAGACGGAGCTTTTCAGTGAAGTAGCGGGAACCAATATGGCTAAGATTGGTAAGGTGATGTCAGATATCAGGGAAGAGCTTAACATCCCATACAGAGACATCCACAACCAGCGGAGGATAGTGCATAGCTTTAGACATAGCGTTGTTACAGCGGCCACTGGATGGATGAATGACATCACTCACTTGCAGCAAGTAGTAGGGCATGAGAAGACGGGGACAGGCATAACGCGCAGGTATATCCACACCTTCCCACTGTCCGTTGTATGTCATATCATTGATGGACTTAACTGGCGGTAAACGTTACATAACTAACACAGCAAAAAGGCAGGCTATTTATGGTTAAGCCGTTCTCTCAAAGATATGGGCATGTTGAAGTAGAGGATGTTTTTCAGTTGTATGGCTTAAATGACCAAACTAGAAAGGCGATTTGGAATTGCTTATATTTGGAAGTTTTCGGAAACAGTCTTTTGAGTTTGATCGCGCCAATATGCTCAAAGAAAATATGGATTCATTATTTTAACAACCCTGCAGATCACGTTCCTAATTATAGCACCGATACGATGAGACAAGATTCTCAGCTAACCATTATAAAACGTTATATATACGGAGAACAGTGGTATAAAGTATTTGATTTGATTGAGTCTATTTTCTTGTATGTTTCAGAGCACCGTAATTGTGATTTAGCTGACCCCCTTAATGATACCTTTGGAAAATATGGCGTTGCCTACAGGGTAATCGATGGATTAATTACGCCTATATCAGATGAAGTGGAAATTGAAAGTATTGAGGGAGCGTTGGCTAATAACACGGAATCCGCTAGAAATCATTTCACAAGAGCGCTAGAGTTAATGGCAGATAGAGAGCAGCCTGATTATAGAAACTCAATCAAAGAATCTATCTCTGCCATAGAATCATTGTGCAAGAAGATCTCTGGTAATGAGAAAGGGACTCTTGGGGATTGCCTTAAAACTATTGAGGATAAAGGACATATTCATCCAGCAATGAAACGAGCATTCCAACAGCTATATGGGTATACAAGTGACCAGGGGGGAATACGTCACGCGTTAACAGATGATAGTGAGGAGCCCACATTAGAAGAAGCTCGTTATATGCTGGTGATATGTAGCGCCTTTAGTAATTATCTTGTGTCTAAAATGGCTGATTAAATAATATTGCGGGGTGCTATTATACCTCGCATTTTTAATGCGGCAGCAGTGATATTTGGGACGGAGTCCCTTCATTACCAGCAGGGATAATTTTTCTACAGAAAATAGCCCATGTAGTTATACCACTGTCTCCAAAAGACTCGTCCCTTCCGGGACAGGAGACATACCCGCTGTTGCAAGAGCAGCTATGCTGCCTTGCGTTCTGTTGAACAACGACATGCTCAGCCTACGGCTGTGCTTGTTAACCATCTATTGTATTAATGAAGAATGGCTGTCTATTGCCGCACCTGAAGGTGCACACACTGTCACTGTCTACCATCTCCATAAACAGGTGACAATACGTCACGGAGATGTACATACAATCGTGCACGCCAGTGCGTATATAGAATGCCATGCAATAGTATATAAATTAATGAGATGGAACAGGAAGGAAGGGTGTGAATGAGGTGTGATGTATGAGTGGAGTGAGGGAGTAGGGGTGTTGCACTTTTTAAGTGCTGACTAACATAGAAATGCTATCATCAAAGGGCATTCGCTACGCTCACACGCAGCAGAGCTGCATAAAGTCAAAGGATACGCATGGAAAGCTCATTCACAAGCAGGAGCTTGCTCATGCCCTTCCCGACAAGACAAGGACACTTGTTGTCCTCTGTCCATCTACGCTGGCTTGTCCAGCCATCTCAGGAGGATTTATACTACTACTGGCGAAATAGATTTGTTCCAGTGTCTTTTTACGGTAGCTATCCCCAGCCCCAACATATCACTTGCAGCTTGCTGCGTCATACCATCAGCCTTAGCTTTCTGTACCATCGCAGTAGTATCAACCGCTTCAGGTCTCCCCAGCTTCTTCCCCTCAGCCCTAGCTCTGGCTATACCATCCTTAGTACGTTCAGCTATACGGCTTCTCTCAAACTCAGCAAAGACAGCAAACATCTGCATCATCATTCTGCCTTCAGCACTGGCGAGGTCTTTTGCTGGTAAGTCCAGACTAACTACAGTGATGCCACGCTCCATCAGTAATTTAATGGTAGCCTGTACATCCATATTATCTCTGCCTAGCCTGTCAATCTTCAGCACTACAAGCGTGTCCCCCGGCCCCATGTGACTAATCATCTCAGCAAACACAGGACGCTCTACAGCACACACAGAGCCGCTCACCTGCTCTTCATACACATGGGTGGGCTTATAGCCTGAACGTTCAATAGCAAGCTTCTGGTTAGCTGTAGATAGGTCACTGCGTGATACACGGCAATAGGCGAAGATGTTCATGTTCATTCCTCATTAGGCAGTGAAGACAGCATGGCATGGTATCAACAAACGTGCAATATGTGATACCCAATTAAATATGTTGACAAGCCTGGTTGAGTGGGTGATAATTATGGGTTGGTTGAAGGGGGTTTGGAATAATTTAGGAGGGGAGCTGTGGAAGGCTTACAAGGGGGTGTACCGGGGGTGACTTCTATGCATAACACACCTTCCAGATTTCTAATAAAAATTACAGCGTAGCTGGAAATACAAGCTACTTGTTTTATTCTGACGTAGGCAGAAAACCAAGCCTACTTGAGTATTACCACTACCCTGAAACAAAAAGACCCCATACACAGCGTATGCCATGTACAGGGCCGGTTGTTACGTCAATGATATGGTGAGGATGTTCCCGCTCTCATCACGCTCTGTAACACACAGAGAGCAACGCTCCAGCTTGTCTATGACATTAGACCAGCCAGAGGAATGAAGGCCCCATAGAGCCTTAGAGCGTTGATTGGAATAGTCTACATATTCAAGTTTAAGTAGCTTCAGATAGGCTTTAAGCAGGTTGCCATCCTTAGCCACCCCAGCCTTTGCCGCAGCCTCATTGAGAACGCGTACAGCTTCAAGGCTTGTCATCATCTTGTTTCTCCTTCAATGCGTCCGCTACAGCTTCAGCAATAGCTTGCTTGTGCGCCTTCTCCTTGTTTGCCTGATTCCATTTCATAAAGAATTTAATAACAGGGATGAGGCCAAGAGTGACAATGGCACTAACGGTTTCAATGGATAGTCTCATTTAGCGCCCATTAACAGAGGAGGTGTCCTGAGCTTTCGTGCCAAACATCTCCGGCTCACTCATTTTGAAATATTTAGAATAATCAGAAGAGCCATCAAGGTGAGCACGCATCATGACATTCTTGTTAATGAGAGGGGCTAGCTGACGCTGCAATTCCCCGGCCTTAGCCCGTACACCTGCGTTGTTCTCAAATCCTTTAGCTGGCTTAAACTCAATAGTTTTGCCAGTCCATACATAACGGATAGTGTCTCCAGCAGGTTTAGTGTTAGGAGTCGGGACGAATGCTGCACCAATCTGCGTACCAGTCTGAGGCACCCCCACAACACTTTTCCCCTGTTCCCATGCATTCTGAATAGCAGGAACCAGCTTATCCGAATAGTTGGAGGCGATAGCGTTACGCATATTTCTCAGGTTATCTGCGTCTATATGCCCGCCCATCTTCTGATAATCAAGGAAAGCAGGGTTGGCAAGGAAGTTAACCAGATTGTTATAACCTTTAGGGTCGTCAGTAGTCCCAGAGAATGCAGCCCCACCTTTCATAAGCTGATTAACATGCACCTGTAATTCCTCAAAGGTGCCTTTAGGGTCGGCAATGGCAGGGTTTTTATTCTTCAGGTTATTGATGTTATCAACCAACCCGCCAGTGTATGCCTTCGTTCCAGCCTTCTCATCCGGATCAGTGGATACAGGGTTGGCTGGAGTGGCGTTAGGGTTCATATTCTTGCGTAAGAACTCAGCCATATAGCCCCCGGCCTCTCCCAGAATCTGAGGATTAGTGATGCCGCCCAGATACTTAGAGGAAGCAATGACGGAGGCCATCTTAGGGTCTGACAGGTAAGGCAGTTCAGCCTGTGCCTGTAATGAGTTATTGCGGCTCTTCAGCGTATCCTCAGTGATTTTGCCTGACAGAAACTCCATGCGGTTATCAATCGATTTGAAGATGGGGGAGGAAATGTCATCAACATAGCTGCCACCTGCTGCACCACGAATCTTCTGTGTCTGCGCCATGATGGCATCTTTAAGGCTGTTAGCCTGCACCATAGCCTGCTCATTCGTAATCTTACCAGCGCTCAGGTCTGCCTGAATCTTATCAAGCTGCGTCTGAGTATGCTGCATTACGTTAGCGCTAAAGTCTGCTGTAGCCTGACGTGCATACATCTGGTTCTTCCTAATCTGCAACTCAGCAGCAGCATTAGCACGCTGTACACGGGAAGCTGCAATGCTCTCTGCCTGAGCCTGAATACTCATTTTCTGCTTCTGAATGTCCAGTTGCTGGCTATAAAATTTCATTTCCCCAATTTGCTGTTGACGTTGGCGATAGAGATTAAGCCCATTCTCCTGCTGCTCTGGTGTCATCCCCTCAGTAATAAAGCCTTCAGCGGTAGCTGATTTAGTATCTGTAACAATCTGCTGGTCTACTGCTGTACCTTTAGCCAGCGTATCACCTAAGCCCTCAGTGGTTGTTACGTCTTTAGTGAAGCCTGTAAGTTTCTCAGTGAGATGGGGGTTGTTAGCAATAGCTGAGTTATATAGAGCACGTTGGCGGCGTTGAGCCTCCGCATGTGACATAGAACCTTGAGCTACAGCAGCGTCTAAAGCTGTGAGCTTCTGACCGTAGTTGCTAATCACTCCAGCATCTTTAGCGGCCTGAGCTTTCTTAGCCCCTTCTGCGTATCCTTGAGCCACAGCTGTAAAGAGATTCCCTACAGAATTTAGGGCTCCGCTGCCTACAGCAGAGGTAATAGCGCTGGGAGCTGGAGCTACGGCCTGTTGTGGGGAGACGCCACCACTAACATTGCCGCCAGTATCTGAAGTGTCAAATAAACCTGTCATAATAATATTCCTCTCAATAATTAATGTAAGTTGTAATCAGAATCAATAAGGGTGCCATCGATAGCGGCTTTCAGTGAATGCTCAATATAGGTGAGCTGTTCACTCAAGCTGCGGATATCTTCCAGTGCCTCAGCGTCCCGCTGCACAATGGCCTTCATGGACGCACCAGACAAGATAATGAAATTAGATTCCACAATCTTTAAAGCCGCTTCAGGCGTAATATCGAGAGGGAAAGGAATCAAATTGTAGCTCATAAATGTATGTTCTCTTTATTATTGTAGTTAAAACACAGTCTCATCTGAGACATATTCCACTTCTTCCATCAATGTTTCTTCCATGCAATAATGACACTTGAGGCGTCTACGGCCTGTGTCAATGCGGTCTTCCTCCCCCCATTCGTTCTTTACATACTTCCAGACAACATGTTTGTGCTTAGCGTCCAGCAGGGTTATGGTGGCGCAATGGGGGCATTTCCAGTTTTTAAGCCTTTCTCTCACTTCAGCGTGACGCTTTGCATCAACACTTTCTAATCCAAAATCAATCAGATCTTTCAGGATGTAGGCTGCTGTAAAAGTGCCTTCCATCTTCTTGATTACTTCTTCAGGGAAGCCTTTAATCTGAATGCGCTTAGCGATGTAATAAACATTCATGCGTTTCTCAATCACCACCCCCTTATATGCGTAAATGGCATAGCCATTACGTGTAGAATATTCAGGGGTAGTTTCCATATATCGGCTGCGCTTCTCTGAAGGCTTCTTTCTGTTTGGTACACGCTGCTTCTTCAATGCCGGAGGTGCAAATAACATGTTCTACCTTTTTAATATTAGGGCGTCCTTGCCCTTGTTATTATTACTTGTCTTTAGCCTCAGACGGCGCTTTATACGCCATATCAGCCCAAGCCCTGTAATTGGCTCGCTGCTCATCAGTGATGTTTGGAACGGTGTCCAGCCAATGATGCACATCTTCCATCGTGGCCCAGCGAGAAGCTTCCATGATTTGTTTCAGAAGGCGGTCATCACTATTTGACACTTGCTCCCGGAGAGCGTCCATATACCATTCAGCGCCTTGTGGGTCGTCTTTGAATAGTGACATGGCTAGCTGTCCCATCTTAACTTGATAGGCCAGTTCGTCCCCTTCAGTGGTGCCAATGAGCATTCTGGAGTTTTGATTGAAGATCTCTAGGACATCCTCTTTACGGGCCTTATATTTACCCGCCATATCCTCAATTACTTTCCAGTTAGCTTTGCCCTCCTGCCCACCAAAGCCCATCAGCATAGCTAGTGCCTCTGGAGTGGATACATCATCACGGAGCACACGACCATTAGCCGCATACTCTTTCCGATACTTGAGGGCCAGCATCGCCTTGTAGCCATTGGACGTACCAGAGGAAAGGTTAATTACGTCTTTCCAGAGGCGCCCCCAAAGCTGCGGGCGTAACTCATCAGCAACATCGCCATAGCCCACCATATTACCCATAGTCTTAACTAGGTTAGTGATACGGGGGTTATTGCCAAAGACAATAGAGCCAGCAGGGCTTTCAGTTACCAGCTTAGTAAATCCACCTGAGCCCACCTTCTGTAAGAACTCAACCACGCCATACGCGTTGACGGGGTTTAATCCGCTTACATCAATGTTAGTAGGCTTGTCAGTGAAGGCACTAATAATGCCGTTAACTGAGGCGCTGAGAAGTCCATCTACCACAACGTCCCTAGCAAACTTGTCTTTCGGAAGCTCATCAGAGAACATGTTGTAAATATCTTCTGTCCCAATGCCGAACATAATAGCTGTGGTGGATGCCATCGCTAAACGGTTCTTCAGAGGGATTGCTTTATTAGTCAGTACAAGCTGCGCTATTTTGACAGGTACTTGCAAGTATTGCGTAAATACAGAGGCACTGTTCTGGTTCATGGCGAGTGAGCCTGATTTCCCAAAGTTACCAGTGAAGTTACGGGCCATGTGAATTACATCGTCTAGCTGTCCTTTGGTAAGAACTTTTCCAGCTTTAGCCGCATCATGATAATGCGCCATGAAGGAGGAAGCCTGAACCATGTATTCACCAGCATCAAAGCCAATCTTACGTGACGTGTTAACAATTGCTCTCCCTGCGGTGACAGGGGCTTTTGCTACTTTACCCAATAGGCTGCTACGTGCTGCATTCATAGAGCGGATGGAACTGTCAGCAGTGGAATCAATGATTCCCCGTGCTAAGTCGTGCTTACCTACACCTTTTGTAATGCCGCTCTCATCCATGCTTTTCATCATCTTGTCCCAATAATACTTATCTCTGCCGAACGTCTTCAGCACAGCTTCTGGGACATTGCCCCCCATAAGGTTATGAGTGATAAGCAGGAGGTTATCTCCTATGAGATGTGGGATGTACGCTGGGAAACGTCCGGCTAACATCGCTATCTGTGAAGTCTGCAATACAAGCTGACGCAACGGGGATAGAGCAATCATCAGAGTAAACGGAACCATTTTGATTTTGTTGGTCACTGAGGCTTCTGAGAATTCACGGGCGAACCGCTCCATCTTACCAAAGCCACGAGTACCAGCCATATCGGCTACGCTGTTTGCAATTGCTTTATATCCATCATCTATCAGATTGGTATAGCCATTCTCCATAGCGCGGATGTATTCAAACATTGCCCTTGCATCTGCCGCCTCTTTGCTGGTGCCCTTGATCTCATCAACACGGGTGGGATAGTCAGGGCGTCCTTGGCGGACAGGCATTACATCTTTGTAGGTAGCCATGAGGCGCTGCTTCGAAGTTTCCAGCCAGTCACGATAGGAGACACGAGAACTAATAGCGTTGATACTATTCATCATCGATTCCCCCGGAGACTCAATGTGTACAGCATCAAGTTCCATGTTACTGCCTGTAGCATCCTCTAAGCGCTTCCCGCGAATACGTTGAGCTGACAAGCCACCTGCGGTGTGTAGCTGTGTATTCGCTGCCTCATATTCCTCCCCTTTGAGGTCGTTACGGCGACGATATTCCCCCGGTGAGGTTGAGTTATATCGGGCCAAGGCCTTTTCAGCGGAGGGGATATCAGGGGCTGTTGCTACAGCTTTCCACACTTCATTCCCGTGGCTGTCTCGGAGTGGGGTTCCCATCTCGTCAACTAGCTTACGCTCAATGAAGTGAGGGTCTTTATAGCGTACAGCGTAATATCCATGACGGTATGCCATAATAGGTTCACCAGCACTCAGGGAGCGAATGTAACCAGCTTCAGCGCTGTTATGGTTGATTACATACTGTACCTTGAGGCCGTCTACATCCATCACATCAGCCGTCTCAGCGATGCTTTTGTTTCCTGCATACATCTCATCAAGCTCTGCTCTGGACAAGGTGCGCACTTCATCCTTCACAGGGTCATAAGCACGGATGCCGTCTGACACTTGATTGCGAGATACAGGGCGGGCAACAACATCAAAACCCGTTTCCTTATAAGTTAGTTTGCCATATCCACGATTCTTGTAGCTTTTAACTAAATCAGCGTTGGTAACTTCCCACAGCGTATCCTGAGTTTTACGGAAGCTCAGGAAGCCAGCAATCTCCTGAGCACTCCAGCCCTCAGCCTTCAGCGTAGTTTCAGACAGAGCTTGTCCTTTCAGGTTGGCCTCTTTAATGCGGCGCTCCATAGCAAAGTGACGGTCAGCCGGAACTTTCTTCATGGTGTCAACAAAAGGCTTAGCTGTTTTCATTAGCTTAGCGGATACAGCATCTCCAGCCACATCACCAATTACAGCCCCCTTGAGAAACTCAGGGGAGAACATGGAGGCCGGGTCAACAATCTGTGAGGTGAGGGAACCATTTCCTGTTTTACCATTGGCAAACTCAAAGCGGTTCATGAAGTTGAATACGGAGCTAACTCCAAACTTTTCAAACTGTGAAGCCTGAATGTCAGCGGAGGTGTATTCATAACGATGATTAATCTGGAGGAGGTAATCACCTTTAATCTGGGCGTTGTTACCAGCCAGCAGGGAAGCCTGAGCTTCTTTACTGATTGGCACATACTCTTCACCCTGACGCATCAGAATGGAGATTTCATTTTCATCTACACCATACTTGCGTAAAGCGTATTGAGCCTGATTGACAGCATCACCTACACTAGACCAGCCACTATCTGTAGGCCCATACACAGCCTTAATGCTCAGACCTCCATCAACACTTTCCGCAATAGAACTCATTTCTTTACGGGAGGCCATGCCTGTAGCATTGAAGAAATCATTGGACACGTTAGCAGCTAAAGCCTGTTTCTCACGTTGAGATATGTGAGGGGAGGCAGTGTTAGTCACCATGTTAACAATATCAGGGTCTGCAATGTTGGCATTGTCTGAGGCAATCTCAGGGCGATGCACTTTACTCTGCACCCCACCAGTGACACTCCCCGGCTGTGGGGCTAAATCCCCAGCAATAGCATCGGTACGGCTTGTACCATACAGAGCCTCAGCAACATCTCCTGTTTCATCAGCTTCTGTTAGAGCGTGAAGCTCACGAGCTTTAGCGGGGTTGGCATCCTTAATGGTCTGAGATGGTGACACGGGCTGAATGTCTGAAGCAATGGTGCGGCGCTCCCAGCTACGTGCTGTAGCCTCTGCCAGCCCTTCCGCTGTATCCAGCCCCTTAAGAGCCGTAGCCCCCTCAGCGGCAGCCTTGAAGGTGCCCTTAATCAAGGAGCCAATGCCAACAATGTCCAGCAGACCCATGACGTTATCAACATATTTATCAGAGACGGTGTAGGAACCATTCTCGATTACCTGCTGAAGCCCTTCGTAGTTTGTCTGGTCAATGGAATCAGGCAGGAGGGCTGTCTTACCTTCCCCGTTAATCTTATCTGCCAGTCCCTGCAATGCAGCCTGACGCTGGTCAATAGGCAAGGAGTTAAACTTCTCAGCCATATCAGCCCGAGAGCTGCCAGGGAGAATAAAGGCTTTAAGGGCATTCCACCCACCGCCATTAACAGCCCGCTCTACCCCCGCCTGTTTAGCACCAGCCACCAGAGGGAGGAAGCTTTCACCAACATCTACCGCATTGGCAAGGCCGCTCTCTTTAGCCTTAGTTGCGTTGTATACTTTCTGCTTCTCACGCTGGTAGGCCATAGCCTCACCAACACCCTGAGCGTACAGCTCACGTAAATCAGCAGATTCAGCTGTGGAGTTAGGAACTGGCTGTGTAGCTTCTTTAGTTGCCAGCATAGTGCGAGGATTATACATGGCATTGCTGCGGTCATTCACAGCCTGAATGGCGTTTGCCTTCCATTCATCAGAGATAGCAGGGTTAGCCAGATATTGAGCTGTAGTGCGCTGCATAGCGGCTTGCTCATTGGAGGTGACGGCTTCCGTAATATCCTGCATGGTGGGGCTGTTGCCATGATTCACCAGTTCAGCGTTAACAGCCTGATAGGTTGCCATCTGCTGTACAGGGTCATTTGAATTGAGGAGGGCTACAGTAGCGGCCTGATTACGATTTGAGGGAATGTTAGTGGCAGGAGGCGGAGCCATTCCAACACTATCGCTATCCTGAAAATCTTCAACCTGATACCCTTCATCATCGCTGAATGAATCGATATTTAAATTATTGTCTGCCATGTTAATTATCGCTCCATTGTTGGGGGAAGGGTGGGGTAGGGAAATTTGTTTTCAGGATAATTGACCAGATAGCGGGTGGCTTCTTTCTTGCCCTTGTCATCTTCAAACAGGGACACTCTACGCTTAATGAGGCCAAAGGCTTCCAGCCATTTAAAGATTGCTGCGGCTTCTTCTATTTCATCCAGCCCTGTGCGTTTGCACACTGAATAATAGGAAACTCTCACATCACCATAGCGATTAGCCAGTGAGGCCATATACGCAAATACAATACGATGTTGCGGAGGGAAGGGGATGGTGTTTCCCTCATATTCAAATGCAGGAATGCCCAGAATGCTCCAGATACGAAACTGAGGCTTGCAGCCTTCAAATAAATCAGACATGTATAATTTCTCTTTTGTTATTATTATTTTAAACCGTTCAGCATGTAATACAGCGCCATCACCTGAGCCTTACTGGCTGACCAAAGCTCAGGGAAATAGATAAGAAGGGCCATTATTATTTACCTTCCCGCAATGATTTAAAGAAATCAATACCAGTGTTAACGCTCTGTAAAGGAGAAGCGTTCTCTGTTTTACCAACGTGCTTCCCTCGAATCATATCCATCTGTTCACGTTTAGACAGATTGTCAGTGGATTGCATACCTTCCAGCGGGTCGAAGAATCGTTTCGCTTCCTCTTGCTTACGAGCATGAGAGAAAAACTCTTTAGCTTTATTTAAATCAAAGCCACCATATGTATTGCGTAGTGTTATGGTGGTGGAGACAGCCTGTCGTTCTTCAGCTTGTCTCTGTGCATCAGCAGCAACCATGTTAGCGGCTTCAGTCGAGGAGTAACCAGCTTCTAACAGCTTCTGCATCATTTCTGCTACGGGATATGCCATAATTATTTTCCTTTTCTTTTTGATATGTCTTTAAACGCTTCCAGCAGCTCTGAGAGCGTGTCTAATTCTGCTGCTGTAAAATGTATGTCATCAGCTACAGCGTTCAATGGAGAGCAATAGCGGCGCTCATAGAGCGTAATATCAATGCCAGTGAGGAATAATGTCTCACTAATTGTCTGGCAATGCTTGCTGTCCATCAGGGGATATTTAATTGAGAGGGAGTGAGCAATGCCAAATGGGGAATGTTTAGCTGCTTCTTCTTCATTTAGTAGTTTAATGCTATGTTCTGTATAATTCATCTGGAGCCTTTTATTAAGTATGTTATCCGATTTATCGTCTTAAGGGGGAAGTCCTCTCAGAATGCGATACAGGAGCTTCTAGGGGGTATTCTGAGGGGGAGGTTAGTCTGCATATTCAAATGGCATGAATTCATTATATGCGTATTGGGTATGATAGCTTTTCTTGTGCTCAGGCAGGCTCTGTCTATTGGGACATTGCCTTGCTGCTCTTGAGCGAGCATCATCTGGATTGTTAGGAGAGCGCTTAGCATTGACGCCTGAGTAATCAACTCTGGAAGCGAGGAGGTGTTCTACATCAGCAGTGAGTTTTACCAGTTCATTCATTATCAAAGGCTCCTGTGTGTTCTAAATATCTTTTGAGAAGGCTGAGGATGATTTCATTTGGGCTTTTATCTATCTGCTTGCAATGTTCTTTCAGAGGCTCACGCATTGCCGGGGGCACTCTTATTTGTAAGCGCTTCAGTGATGCATCAGTATTCATTCCCCCCTCCTGTATTATTGATTGCCAGTGGTTAGCTCCAGAACAGAAAGCAAATAGCGAACGCTCTGCTTATTAAAGGGCTTGCCTTGTGGAGTGAAAATACCACGGGCGTTAAGAACATTTGACAGGGCCTGATAGCCATAGCCAAAGGTGAGTAGTTCTTCCACAACAGGGCGTACAGCCTGCTGATATTTCTCAGAGGAAGCTTGACGCGATTTAGTTAAGTGTTCGGAAGTGGGGCGGGTGTAAGTGAAGGTCATAGTATAAATCCTATAAGAAATTTCCCTATAGCGCTGACAGAAAGGATGTATGCGATGATCTTCCAGTCAAGCCAGGCTAAGGTGATTAAGTCGTAAATGAATTGAACATATTTATTTTTTATCTTCATATTAAAGGAATCAAAGGTGTATTGGAGAAGGTGGGGAAGAGGAAGTCAGAAGGGCGACTACTCCGAATGGCAGTACGGTAGTAATCTATATTTCCTCTCCCCCGTGTAGAAACAGCCGGATGTGCTCAGGCGACCAAACCCTTGCACACCCATCACCGGGCAGAGCTATCTGCGGCTAGGCTGCTGTTATTCTGTTAAGGCCACAGGGTGCCTATGATGAAACATGTTGTTGCAATCAAGAAGATGAGCGGCTCCATTATTTAGCCTCCCCTTCCACTTTATCAGCGTGCTCTTTACGCCAGCGGCGGATGTTACTCTCTAATGAATTGAGGGACGCATCAACAAACATACAAGTGAATGGGCCATACACTCTGTTCCCGATAAACAAAACATCTTTGTCGAGGCTCATCTCTTTCTCATTAGCCTTCCATTCAGCATACCCAATCAATTGAGGAAGCGTATCGCAGAAGGTAGAGAAGTTGAGCCACAGAGGATGAACTGTGCAATCTTTGTAGGAGGCATACTTAGGGTGATTCCCATATACCCGCCGAATCATATTAGACCATGCAGAGTATTCACGAGTAACCTTTCCGTTAATGCGTGTAGGATGATTCCCTTCTCCGATACAACCAACTCCCATAAAGGTGGGCTTCATCTTATCCTCTACTTTACCCGCTTTAATGGATGAAGCTTTAACTACCTTGAGAGAGCCAGTATTAAGAAATTCAACAGTGATGTGTTTAGCATTCTTGTATTCAACAATACGAATGTCACCACAGTTGTTGGTTGGGATAATGTCGCCTACAGAGATTGAACGAGGGATGTAAGACATATTGATTTCCTTTTATTGTTATTTGTATTAGGAAGAAATGTTATTTGGTCAGTTTGTAATGCTGCATCAGGAAGCGGACAATCAGGGCTTGCACGCTGGTGCTACTTTCTTGCGCTTCTTTAACCATTGCGGTAAAGAGCGACTGTGGAAGTTTTAAATGCATGTTGATTCCTTACGCGTTATGGAAGAAAGTTCCTTCAGGGCGGAGGGTGTATACCAGTTCATCATTGTGATTGATATACATATCAAACAGGCGATTGATGAAAGCCCATTTAATATCAGCAATCAAATGTTCTCGGGAGATATCCAAGTGAGCCATAAGCTCAGACATTGGGACGCTCCCGGAAGGAGCACGCAGCACTTTCATAAGGGGGATGATCTTCATCTTTTCTTTTTCCTTATTATTGATGATAGTATTAATTAATATTGCCTAATGTATGGGTCATACGGAAACTCAGCATTCATCTCAGCTTCAATCTGTTTTAATGTTGGAGCGGAGAACTTCTTCATCAGTTTATCCTGTGCATCAGATACTGCTTTAACATACTTATCCGCTTCTATGAGCTTCCCTTCAATAGCAAGTTTACGAATTATCTCTTTATCCCCTTTAGTAAATGGAGCTGGAGAAATTACACAAGAGGGCACGCATCCATACTTTTCATAATCCTTAGCATCCTGAGCGAAATCAAATGATGTACGCTGAGAGAAGTTACCGCGTTCAATATGATATGACAGGCTGTTAATGACGCTTTCACATTTACGCAAGATGTAGCGGCAATAGCTGATACCCGGAGCAGCATCACCTTTAAGCTCACGCTTAGCAGTGAACAGACTTTGGATGCTTTCTACTGACAGAGTTTCTAAGTGGGCAAGAACAAAAAGGAGCTGATTACGTGGAACCGTTGTGTTGTCTCCTCCCTCATTCAAGCGTAACGCCCCTGTCACTACATCATCAATGACTGACGGTAGAATGGCTACTGATTTAATTTCGCCAGTAGTAGTTCTAACATCTTTACGCTCAAGGTTTTGGAAGAGGGAGCAATACTTGTTGACAAGTACTTTAGGCTTACGCCCTTTACCCTTTTTAATTTCGCCAGTAGTAGTATAAGTCCCTTTCAAAGGGAGGCCAGTTAAAGCCTCTGTCACAGCTGGTGACACATCGTAACCTTCTGGTAGACAGTAATCTAAAGGGTTAATAATCTCGCCTGTAAGAGAGTTTACAAAAACATCTTCACACTTAACAATCATTAATGATGTACCTTTTGTTATTATAATTATATTAGGCCATGCCTGTTTACAGTGACTAAGGACAATATGTCCTCCTATTATATTAATTAAATCATTATTAAATAATAAAGAGATAACAGAATGCCTGCGGCGCAGACGCGGGAAGCTATTCAGCAACTAGGGTTGCTTCATAAGCTTCCAAGAGATAGAAGATTAATGTGCTCGATAGAGCGTATAATTGAGTCTTACATGTTTCTTACTTTTTTCACACCCCCATACTATATAACCACTCTTAAACATGAGTTTGTGCAAAACCATTTTTAATTTATTTTTCATCTGTATGTTTTATAAGGAAATTTATTTTCACTTAAAAGGGGAGTGCAGCTATGCTGCGTCTATAGGAGGTATGCAGTTAGGAGGGTGAATGGAGAAGGCCAAGGGCAACGCAGGGGCAAGCCCCTGCACCCCCATACGCAACAATCTATCCTCATGGCTAGGGCCATTCGTCTATCTTGAGCAAAAGCATCCATCTTTTCTGCGTAATATGTATTATGTGTGCAGCTATGCTGCGTCTATAGGAGGGGAGTTAACAGGAGGATCTGTAATCAATTCAATGATAAAAATAAGAAAAGGTATTCCTTATTATCCTAAAATCGCCCATAGGCTTTCTGAGAGCGTTTTGGGGGATGTTTTGAGTACGCTACAGATATACAGGAACTAGCTAGAATCGTTGCTATACCTTTCACGTAAACAAGACCTGTCTCGAAGGTCAATCGGGGAATCCAGTCCCGCATATTGTGCTCCTGATAAAAATATCAGGCTGCGTTATCTAATCGAGCATTGTAATTATGGCGGGAACGTTGGCACATTCCGGCTTTCTAGGGGCATGCATTCTGTAATAGCGCGTCATACTAACCCCCATGATAACCATGTTACACAGAAAAACACATCACGCGTCTAGCATATTTAGCATTTCTCTGGACATCTAATTAGCTGGGTGAGCCTTCCGACTATGCAATCCCTGTCATGCAGATTATTTAACCGTCTTTAAAAGCCCTATGAAACCAATTTAGGACTTCTGCGTATATAAGATCATTTTTTATATCTATCTTCAAGCCCTTTTATCACATACAACTGAGCTGTAGAAAATGTGAGATCAAAATCAATGAGTTACGAATTGTAAATTAATTGCGTTAGGTGTCACATATGCTGTGATAAAAGTGAGATAAAACTGTGATAATGCGTATCCCGCCAGACGAGGTAGAAGCAATGACCCTGCGGGAGGCTTGTGCTAACAAGCCACTTGCCTTAAGCTGGCAGAATTACAGAAGTTTATTGTAACAATGACTCGGGGTGCCCTTCTTCGTTGAAGGCTG
>NZ_KV792545.1:0-49648 GCF_001808265.1 Klebsiella sp. HMSC16A12 | reverse complement strand
CAGGGTCATTGCTTCTACCTCGTCTGGCGGGAGCAAACTATGCCTGAGCTGTTGAATCCCGCGCCTGTCGCGCACCTGCGCCATCTTCTGCGCGCCCATTCCCCCCTTGTGCACTGCATGACTAATGACGTGGTGCAGACCTTTACCGCCAATGTTCTGCTGGCCGTCGGCGCCTCGCCGGCGATGGTGATCGATCCCCGCGAAGCGGCGCAATTTGCCGCTATCGCTGATGCGCTGTTAATTAACGTCGGTACCCTGACCGAAGATCGCGCCGTGGCGATGCGCGCCGCGGTGGAGCACGCCCGGCAGGCCGGCAAGCCCTGGACGCTGGATCCGGTGGCGGTCGGCGCCCTGACCGTGCGCACGGCCTTTTGTCACGAGCTGCTGGCCCTCCAGCCGGCGGCCATTCGCGGCAATGCCTCTGAAATTCTGGCGCTGGCCGGGATGAGCGCCGGCGGGCGCGGGGTGGATACCACCGATACGGCCGCTGCGGCGCTGCCGGCGGCCCAGGCGCTGGCTCGTCGGCTGGCTACCGTGGTGGCGGTCACTGGCGAGGTGGACTACGTCACCGACGGCGAGCGGGTGCTCAGCGTGGCGGGGGGCAATCCGCTGATGACCCGGGTGGTGGGCACCGGCTGCGCGCTGTCGGCGGTGGTGGCGGCGAGCGCGGCGCTGCCGGGAGACCGGCTGGAAAACGTGGCCGCCGCCTGCGGGCTGATGAAGCAGGCCGGGGAGATCGCCGCCCGTCAGGGAGGCCCAGGCAGCTTTATTCCGGCGTTTCTCGACGCGCTGTATCAGGAGGTGCAGGGATGAAACGCATCAACGCCCTGACCATCGCCGGCACCGATCCCAGCGGTGGGGCCGGTATCCAGGCCGATCTGAAAACCTTCTCCGCGCTGGGGGCCTATGGCTGCTCGGCGATCACCGCCCTGGTGGCGCAGAATACCCGCGGCGTACAGTCGGTCTATCGCATCGAACCGGATTTTGTGGCCGCGCAGCTCGACTCGGTGTTCAGCGATGTGCGTATCGATACCACCAAAATCGGCATGCTGGCGGAGACCGATATTGTGGAAGCCGTGGCCGAGCGGCTGGCGCGCTACCGGGTGGCCAACGTGGTGCTGGATACCGTCATGCTGGCGAAAAGCGGCGATCCGCTGCTGTCGGCCTCGGCGGTGGAGACCCTGCGTCAACGATTGTTGCCGCAGGTGTCATTGATCACCCCGAACCTGCCGGAAGCGGCCGCGCTACTCGATGCCCCCCATGCGCGTAACGAACGGGAAATGCTGGAGCAGGGGCGGGCGCTGCTGGCGCTGGGCTGCGGCGCGGTATTGATGAAGGGCGGCCATCTCGACGATGCCGAAAGCCCGGACTGGCTCTTCACCCGCGAAGGGGAACAGCGGTTCACCGCGCCGCGAGTGCAGACCAAAAATACCCACGGCACCGGCTGTACGCTCTCCGCCGCGCTGGCGGCGCTGCGCCCGCGTCACGCGGACTGGGCGGCCACCGTTATCGAGGCGAAGGCCTGGCTGTCGGCGGCTCTGGCGCAGGCCGACTCTCTGGAGGTAGGCCACGGTATCGGGCCGGTGCACCATTTCCACGCCTGGTGGTAAATGGCAGCGCAACGGGACAGCAGAATCTCCTGAAAAAATGGCCCCCCGGCTGGAAAATAGGCTAAGTCGGTACCAGGCTTAACCTGCCCAAAAAAATTGGGTTGGGATAATGCATGCCGGCTTCGGCCGGCCTTACGGGAGATTGCTATGACTGATATTACGCAGTTGCTGGGCAAAGATGCCGAGAGCCTGTTGCAGCACCGTTGTATAACCATTCCGTCCGACCAGCTGTATCTGCCTGGCGCAGATTATGTTGATCGGGTGATGGTGGATAACAACCGACCACCGGCGGTGCTACGCAATATGCAGACCCTGTACAATACCGGACGCCTGGGGGGAACCGGCTACCTTTCCATTCTGCCGGTTGACCAGGGCGTGGAGCACTCGGCGGGCGCCTCCTTTGCCGCCAACCCGCTGTACTTTGATCCGAAAAATATCGTCGAGCTGGCGATCGAAGCCGGCTGTAACTGCGTGGCGTCGACCTACGGCGTGCTGGCCTCGGTGTCGCGCCGCTACGCGCATCGCATCCCTTTCCTGGTGAAGCTCAACCATAACGAAACGCTGAGCTACCCCACCGAATACGACCAGACCCTCTACGCCAGCGTTGAGCAGGCGTTCAATATGGGGGCGGTGGCCGTGGGAGCGACGATCTATTTCGGCTCAGAACAATCGCGTCGTCAGATAGAAGAGATTTCCGCCGCCTTTGAGCGGGCCCATGAGCTGGGCCTGGTCACCGTGCTGTGGGCCTATCTGCGCAATTCGGCGTTCAAGAAAGACGGCGTCGACTATCATGTTTCCGCTGACCTGACCGGTCAGGCCAACCACCTGGCGGCCACCATCGGCGCCGATATCGTTAAGCAAAAGATGGCGGAGAATAACGGCGGCTACAAAGCGGTTAACTTCGGCTATACCGACGACCGGGTGTACAGCAAACTGACCAGCGATAACCCCATCGATCTGGTGCGCTACCAGCTGGCCAACTGCTATATGGGCCGCGCCGGGCTGATCAACTCCGGCGGCGCGGCGGGCGGGGAGACCGACCTTGCCGACGCGGTGCGCACGGCGGTGATCAATAAACGCGCCGGCGGCATGGGGCTGATCCTTGGCCGCAAAGCGTTTAAGAAATCGATGGCCGACGGCGTGAAGCTGATCAATGCCGTGCAGGATGTTTATCTGGATGGCAAAGTGACTATTGCATAAGGCAAAAATCCGGGCGTCACCGCCCGGATTGCGCATTGTTTGTACCAGATGCGGTTTATTAAGACTCTGCCGCGTTGGCGGTAAACGGTTTCGCATGCTGATCGCTGGTAAAGCCAGGCTGTTCAACGCGGATTAACGGGCACAGGAAGAAGGCCAGAATATATAAGGCGGTATAGGCTATTACCACGCCGATAGTGCTGAAATAGGGCAGCAGTACCACGGCAATCGCCGGCGCCAGAAAGTTCGACAGCCCGGCTGACAGGTTATAGACCGAAATCGCCGCGCCTTTATGGTTCGGCTCCAGCGCCGGGAACACCGCCGCCATCGGCACAAACGCGGCGACAAAAATCCCCAGGGCAATAGCCGGTACCAGCGCCATGGCAAAATTATGGCCGAAGTGCTGGGGCAGGTAATAGAACGCCAGGCTGGAAAGCGCCATCCCGATGCAGCCGAACCAGCGGATAACCTTCATCCAGCCCATTTTCTCCGCCACAATCCCCCAGAAAACGTTCGAAAAGATCGTGGTGAAGAAGAATGCCGCCCATACCTGCAGCCATTCCGAGGTGGTAAATCCCAGCTCATCAACAAACATCATCGGCATGATCACCGCAAAACCAAACAGCGACAGGGTGTTGATAATGCGCACAATGCTCGAGAACAGAATGCTGCGGTTGGTATAGAGCAGCGTCGCCGCGCGCCCCAGTTCGGCGAATTTTTCACGAGTGGTCAGGTTCTGCATATGGCGCGGCGTTTCGGTATGACGCATCGACACCAGCGCAATAATGCCGCCGGTGGCGCAAAAGAGCAGCGCCAGCCACAGGGTGCCCATTTCGCCAATGTGGGGAATGGTAAAGCTCGGAATATAGCTGCCGAACACGCCGATACCCACCGAGTAGACCGCCCAGAACCAGCCCAGCGCGGAGCTGGAACTGTCGCTGCGGACGTTGTGGATAATGGCGACGATAAAGGAGTAGAGGAACAGCGGGTAGGCCAGGCCGCGGATGCCATAAAACAGCAGGATCAGCGCATAGTTGGCGCGACCGAGGCCGAAGACGAGGAACAGTACGTGGAACACACACCACAGCACGAAGCCAATCAGCATGGCCTTGCGTGGGGTAATGATTTCCGCCACCACGCCGGAGACCCACGCCGACAGGGCGGCAGCCAGACCGTAGAGAGTAAAAGCAAAGGAAGCCTGCGCCGGGGTGAATCCGAGTGCTTTGATGTAGTGCGACAGAAAAGCCAGCTCAAAGCCGTCGCCGGTCATAAACACGGCGATGGCGACATATCCCCAGATGAGGTTGAGCGGTAGACCGTACCACTGTTTGTTATTAACGGACATGTTGACCTCGATTTCAGAGTGCAGATGAGTGTCTCCGCTGCACAGCAGCGGAGCATTATTGTTATAAAATAAGGAGGTATGTTATTCGCGAATCAGCCTGCCGGCCTGTTGTAGCGCCTTATAGGCCGCATACCTGCGCTGATGAAGCGGGCTAAACGCAGTCTCGCTGTGATAGGTGGCATCCACCTGAGTAAACTGCTTCATGGCCTCCGGCAGCGAAGCCGCGACTCTGCCCGCCACCGCGCCGAGGATGGCGGAACCTAACAGCACCGGCTCGCGGCTGGCGGTGCTCACGATGCTAACGCCGCAGGCGTCGGCCAACAGCTGACGCACCAGCGGATGCTGCCCGGCTCCGCCGCTGATGACGATATTTTCACTCTCAATTCCGCAGGCGCGCTGGGCGTCAATGATCTGTCGCAGACCATAGCCAATCCCGCATAGCCCGGCAACGTACAGCGCGGTCAGGTTATCCAGGTCCCGCTCCATCCCCAGCCCGGCAATCAGCGCTTTCGCGTGGGGATCGGCAAGCGGCGCGCGATTACCGAGAAACTCCGGAACGACGTGCAGACCGGCGGCCAGCGTTACCGCCTCAGAAGGGGAAGCAACTTGCGTCAGAACGCGATCCGCCAGCCAGACCGGTAGAGGGACGCCTGCGGCTTTCGCTTGCTCGCGCGCTTCCGCCGCCGCCGGATGGAAGCTCAGCAGCTGGTCGATAGCCGCGCCGGCGGCGCTTTGCCCGCCTTCACTTAGCCAGTAGCCCGGCACCATCGCCGAATAGTAAGGGCCCCAGACGCCCGGGACGAATACCGCTTCCTGAGTGGTGGTCATGGTGCAGGAAGAAGTGCCGAAGACATAGGCCATATTGTTGGCCGCGCCGTTAAGCACGCCGACGGTACCGATGCCGCCCGCGTGGGCGTCAATCATCCCCACCGCCACCGGCGTACCGATCGGCAGGCCCATCTCCTCTGCCGCCGTGGCGCAAAGGCCCTCGCCGCAGGGGGTGCCTGGATCGACAATCCGCTGGCCGATGCGGACAAAATCTTCATCCGCCAGCTCTTCGAGGCCAATCTGGCGGAAGTAACCGGCATCCCAGCGTTGTTCATGCGCCAGGTAGGTCCATTTACAGGTCACCGTGCAGACCGAGCGGGCTTCATCGCCGGTTGAGCGCCAGGTGAGGTAATCGGCGAGGTCGAAGAAGTGGCGCGCCTGCTGATAGATGTGCGGGCGATTCTCCTTCAGCCACAAAATCTTCGGCGTTTGCATCTCCGGCGAGATTTTGCCGCCAACGTACCGCAGTACCGGGTGGCCCGTGGCATTGATCTTTTCCGCCTGCCCGGTGGCGCGATGATCCATCCAGACAATAATGTTGCGGTCCGCATCGTCCGAAGGCCCGACCGCCAGCGGCGCATCGTTATCGCCAATCACCACCAGCGAGCAGGTGGCATCGAAGCCGATCCCGGCGATCGACGACGGCGAAACGCCGGCGTTGGCCACCGCCGTTTTAATGCAGTAGCACACCGCCTGCCAGATCTCACGGCTCGACTGCTCGACCTTGTTTCCGGCGCTGCGAAACAGGGTTATTTCCCGGGTCGCGTGGGCGAGGAGCTCGCCCCGCAGATTGAATACCCCGGCGCGCACGCTGCCCGAACCGACATCCACGCCAATAATGTTTTGCGTATCGTTTTGCATCACATCCTCTCACAGGCTGGCCAGGGTCAGAGATCCACGCTGTTCGGCAGGATCACAATGTCGCGCACGGTGACGTTTTTCGAACGCGTCACCATAAACAGCACCGACTCCGCCACTTCAATCGGCTGCATCAGGCTGCCGTTGGCCAGCGCTTCGTCCATTTTGGCTTTTGGCCAGTCGTCCAGCAGAGCGGTAACCACCGGGCCCGGCAGTACGGCGCCGACGCGCACGCCATACTGCGCCACCTGGCGACGAGTGGTGTGCACAAATGCCTGCACCGCGAATTTCGACGCGGTATAGACAGGCTCCCAGATCACCGGCACCACGCCCGCGATCGAGCTGGTGAAGATAATATCCCCGGATTTTTGCGCGATCAGATGCGGCAGGACGCTGCGCACGCAGCGGAAGGCGGCGTTGATATTGAGGTGCAGCACGCGGTCCCAGACGTCCGGGTCGCCCTCGGCCACCGGCCCGCCGATATAGGCGCCGGCGTTGGCGTGGAAGATATCGAGACGCCCGGTAAGCTGCAAAATGCCCTGCAGTAGGTTATCGACCTGGTCCGCCTGCATCAGGTCGACCTGCAGGGCGAAGGCGTTTTCGCCAAGTTCGGCGACCAGTTTGTTGAGCTTTTCGCCTTCGCGGTCGATCAGTACCACTTTTGCGCCAGCTCCCAGCAGGGTCCTCGCGCACTCGAGGCCGATACCGGACGCCGCGCCGGTGATCGCGGCGACTTTACCGCTGAGGGAAGTATTCATAGAGGAGACAGAGTGGTTCATTTTATAATCCTTTGCCGTGTCTGGTTAAAACTATCGAACGCGAGGGCATCACGTTCGAGGTGATAGACTAAAACTGGTAACATATTGAATATCAGCATCTTAATTCAGGCTTGCTGGCATGTTGAGGCGGTATGCGCGCGTACTTCCTGGCGTGAAAAGGATGCTCAATCGATGAAGCTATGTTGCTCTCGCTTCATCGATTGAGCAAGTGGGGAAATTAACAGCGACATGATTTTGTGACGCAAGTTGGAAAAATGAAGAAGATAACGATTTACGACCTGGCGGAACTTTCCGGCGTTTCGGCGAGCGCGGTGAGCGCTATCCTCAACGGTAACTGGAAAAAGCGCCGCATCAGCGCCAAGCTTGCGGAAAAGGTGACGCGGATTGCCGAGGAGCAGGGCTATGCGATTAACCGTCAGGCCAGCATGCTGCGCAGTAAAAAATCACACGTCATCGGTATGATTATCCCCAAATATGATAACCGCTACTTCGGTTCCATCGCCGAACGCTTTGAGGAGATGGCCCGCGAGCGCGGCCTGCTGCCGATTATCACCTGTACGCGCCGGCGTCCGGAACTGGAGATCGAAGCGGTAAAGGCGATGCTCTCCTGGCAGGTTGACTGGGTGGTCGCGACCGGGGCGACCAATCCGGATAAAATTTCCGCGCTATGCCAGCAGGCGGGCGTGCCAACGGTCAATCTCGACCTGCCGGGCTCTCTCTCGCCGTCGGTGATTTCGGATAACTACGGCGGGGCGAAAGCGCTGACTCATAAGATCCTGGCTAATAGCGCCCGCCGCCGCGGAGAGCTGGCGCCGCTGACCTTTATCGGCGGGCGCAGCAGCGACCATAACACCAGCGAGCGTTTACGCGGCTTCCACGATGCGCATCGCGAGCTGGGGCTTAGCGTGCCGCAGGCGAATATTCTGGCTCCCGGCTATTCGAAAGGCCACGTTGAGGACTGCCTGCAGGAGCGGTTTGGCAGCGCGAAGACGCTGTTGCAGGGGATATTTGTTAACTCGACGATATCCCTGGAAGGGGTTGTGCGCTGGCTGTCGCAGGTGGGGCTAACCGGCAGCGAGCAGCCGCCGATGGGCTGCTTCGACTGGGATCCTTTTGTCTACCTGCTGGGGCACGATATCGACATGGTGCAGCAGGACGTGCCGGCGATGCTGGACGCTGTTTTTTCGATTATTGACGCCGGCGAAGCCAGCCAGCAGCGGATTGAAATTCCCCCGCGACTGATGAGCAGCAGCTGAGTCGCTGTCTGGCTGTTCGACGTTACCGCGTCAGCAGCCAACGGGCGGTATGCTCATCGGTCACCAGGCCATTAATCCAGCCGCCTTTAAGGGCGGCCAGGATCGCCGGTCGTTTATGTTCTCCACAGGCAGCGGCAATCCGCGGGCAGTGGCTCTGGCGGATATCATAGCTGGTGATCATGCGGTTGATCTCGCTGTCTACCACGTCGCCTTGCGCATCAATAAACCGCCCGAGGATCTCCCCGATGCCGCCGCGGGCGGTCAGCTCATCCATCTGCGCCTGATTGATAAAGCCGTCTTTAAAGATCGGACTTTGCGTGCCCAGCGGACCAATACCGACAAAAATCACGTCCGCCTCGCGGGCGACGCCGGAGACGCTGCGGAATAAGCGATTGGTGCACCACATTTCATACTCATCCGCGCTTTGGGCGTAGCGCGGCGCCGGCCACTGATAGTACTTGGCCTTAATTTTGCGGGTCAGCAGCAGGGGCACGTCATCGTAATAATTGCACTGCCCGTCGGCGTTCATGGCGCTGATCAGCGCCACGCAGCGGGTATTCAGGCTGTCAAAATCGATGCGCTGCAGCGCTTTTTTCAGGGTCAGGCCCGAGCCCAGACCGATGATTTTCTCTTTATCATCCTGCAGATAGCGAGCCATCAGCTGATAGCAGCCAAATGACACACTGTCGAGGGTGCTTTCTTCGCTAAAGGCGGGGACCACATTGCACTCGATCAAGCGGTATTTTTCCTGCAGCAACTGCGCATAATCGAGGCAGTTCGCTACCGGATGATGCAGATTAATCGACACAATCCCTTCTTCTTTCGCGGCGGCGATCAGCCGTTGCACCACCGGTCTGGAGGTGCCCAGCTGGCTGGCAATCTCGCTCTGATTCTGGCCGGCGATGTAGTACATCCATGCGGCACGCACCTTCTGATCCAACCGGATATCGTCTTCTTTACTCATGGTTTCCCGCCCTAAGTTGCTGGCCAGGGCACGCAATTGGCCCGGCGAATACCCGCATTCTCGCCGTGGTTGGCATAACTGGCAAGCTTTTGCTCTTTACTGGTCATTTGTAATTTAATTGGGTAATTGATCTTTTGTGATCTATGGCTCTTATTTAGGTCAAATGATCAATTACAGTGGCGCCATCAACTCAAGGAGAGCAGAACATGAACAATCAATTCACATGGCTTCATATCGGTCTGGGTTCTTTTCATCGCGCGCATCAGGCGTGGTATCTGCATCGTCTGATTGCTTCCGGGGATAATCGCTGGCGCATCGCGGCGGGGAATATTCGCAACGACGCCGAGCAGGTGGTACAGGCGCTGGCGGCGCAGGGAGGACGTTACGTCCTCGAGACCGTCAGCCCGGAAGGGGAGCGCGAATATGAAGAGATCACCTCAATCCAGAAACTGCTGCCGTGGCAGGCCGGGCTACAGCCGCTGATTAACGAAGGGGCAAACCCGCAGACCAAAGTTATCGCCTTTACCGTGACGGAAGGGGGGTACTACCTGAACACTCGCCATCGGCTGGAAACCAGCAACCCCGATCTGCAGGCCGACCTGCAAGGCGAGTGCAAAACCATTTACGGCACCCTCGCGCGGATCCTGGAAAAGCGCATGGCCGACAACGCCGGGCCGCTGACCCTGCTCAACTGCGATAACGTGCGCCATAACGGCGAGCGTTTCCACGACGGTATGGTCGAGTTCCTGCAGCTCACCGGCAAACAGGCGGTGATTGACTGGATGGCGGCCAATACCACCTGTCCGAACACCATGGTGGACCGCATCACCCCGCGTCCGGCGGCCGATCTGCCGGCCCGCATCAAAGCGCAAACCGGAATTGATGACAAAGCGCCGGTGATGGGGGAGACCTTTATCCAGTGGGTAGTGGAGAACAACTTCCGCGATGCCCGCCCGAATCTGGAGGCAGTCGGCGTGGAGATGGTGGAGTCGGTCATCCCGTATGAAGAGGCGAAAATCCGTATTCTGAACGCGTCGCACAGCTGCATTGCCTGGGCGGGAACCTTAATCGGCCAGCAGTATATTCATGAAAGCACGCTGACCGATGTTATCTACGCCATTGCCGACCGCTACGTTACGGAGGACGTTATTCCGTGTCTCGGCGATAACGGCATTGATCTGCCGACCTACCGGGATGTGGTGCTTAAGCGCTTTACCAACCCCTATATCCAGGACACCAACCAGCGCGTCGCCGCCGACGGCTTCTCGAAAATTCCGGCGATGATCGCGCCAACCTTGCAGGAGTGCTACCAACGCGGCGTCCGCCCTGAGGCGACCGCCATGCTGCCGGCGCTGTTCTTCGTCTTTATGGAGCAGTGGCACAAGGGAACTCTGCCGTATCAGTACCAGGACGGCATCCTGGATGCGCAGGCGGTGCATGAGATGTTCGAGGCTCAGGATCCGGTGGCTGTCTTCGCCCGTGATAAAGCCCTGTTTGGTGATCTCGCCAACAACGCGGATTTCCTGGCGCTGATGCGCGAGAAAGTCGCCGCCGTTTACACGCTGATTAACTAAGAGGTGGCTATGTATCTGGGTATCGATCTCGGCACATCGGAAGTCAAAGCGCTGGTCATTGATGAGAACCATGAGGTTATCGCCAGCCATAGCGCGCCGCTGAGTATTCAGCGGCCTCATCCGCACTGGTCAGAACAAGCGCCGGAGCTATGGTGGGAGGCGACGGAGTACCTGATGGCCACGCTACGGGAAAAATGCGCCCAGCATTGGCCGGCCATTAAGGCGATTGGCCTCTCCGGGCAGATGCACGGCGCGGTGTTGCTGGATGCAGAGGGGGAGGCGATCCGTCCGGCCATTCTGTGGAACGACACCCGCTGCGCCGCAGAGTGCGCCGAGCTGGAGGCGATGGCGCCGGAGCTGCATCAGGTGGCGGGCAACCTGGCGATGCCGGGCTTTACCGCGCCGAAGCTGTTGTGGGTGCGCCGTCACGAGCCGGAACACTTTCAGCGCACCGCCACGGTGCTGTTGCCGAAGGATTATCTGCGCTACCGGATGACCGGGAAGAAAGTCTCCGATATGTCGGACGCCGCCGGGACGCTGTGGCTGGACGTGGCGAAGCGCGACTGGTCCGACGCTCTGCTGGACAAGTGCGGCCTGTCGCGTAGCCAAATGCCGACGCTGGTCGAAGGCTGCGAGGTTTCCGCCACCCTTGACCCGCAGGTGGCTGCGCGCTGGGGGCTGAACGCCTCGGTGGTGGTGGCCGGGGGCGGGGGGGATAACGCGGTCAGCGCCATTGGCGTCGGCGCGGTCTCGCCGGGAGATGCGTTTATTTCGCTCGGCACCTCCGGGGTGCTGTTTGTGGTGACCGACGCCTATCGTCCGGCGCCGCAGTCGGCGGTACATGCGTTTTGTCACGTGCTGCCGAACCTGTGGCACCAGATGAGCGTCATGCTGAGCGCCGCCAGCTGTTTGCAGTGGTTCTGCCGCCTGACCGGCACCACGGAGGTGGCGCTGCTGGCGGAGATTGCCGAGCTAAGCGAGGAGGATAAAGCCAACGCGCCGTTCTTCCTGCCCTATCTCTCCGGGGAACGAACCCCGCATAACGATCCTGACGCCCGCGGCATCTTCTGGGGCATGACCCATGCCAGCCTGCGCGCGCAGCTAGGCTACGCGGTGCTGGAGGGGGTGAGCTTTGGGATCAACGACGGCCTGCAGGCATTGAAAGAGAGCGGGACGCCGATCGCGCAGTGCTCGCTGGTGGGCGGGGGCGCCCGCAGTCCGTTCTGGGCCCAGCTGCTGGCCGATATTCTCGCTATGCCGGTGGTGACCCACAAAGGCGGAGAGACCGGCGGCGCGCTGGGCGCGGCGCGGCTGGCCTGCCTGGCTGCGGGCAAACCGGTTGCCGCGGTGTGTGAAAAACCGGAAGTCTGGCAGACCTGGCGTGCGGATCCCATTCGCCACCACATCCTGATGCAACGCTACGCGCAGTTTAAAGCCCTGTATTTAAACGATCTGCACTATCGACAGCACTGATTTTCATCATAACCGCCGCTTCGTTGCACGTCGCGGAGCGGCCACCCTGTACCCTGAAAACGAGGTTATTATGTCTATCAATAATAAACAGTGGCTCGGTTTACCCCTGAACCTGCTCTGGGGATACATCGCCATTGCCGTATTTATGACCGGCGACGGTTTTGAATTAGCCTTTCTGTCGCACTATATCAAAGCGCTCGGCTTCTCTCCGGCGGAGGCCTCCTTTGCCTTTACCCTCTACGGCCTGGCCGCCGCGCTGTCGGCGTGGATTTCCGGGGTGGTGGCGGAAATTATCACCCCGCTGAAAACGATGATGATTGGCTTCGTGCTGTGGTGCGTATTCCACGTGCTGTTCCTCGTTTTCGGCCTCGGTCACGCCAACTATGCGCTGATCCTGCTTTTCTACGGCATCCGCGGCTTCGCCTATCCGCTGTTCCTCTACTCGTTTATCGTGGCGATTGTCCATAACGTCAAAAGCGACAACGCCAGCTCGGCCATCGGCTGGTTCTGGGCGGTGTATTCCATCGGCATCGGGGTCTTCGGCAGCTATATTCCGAGCTTTACCATTCCCCACATTGGCGAAATGGGCACCCTGTGGCTGGCGCTGGCCTTCTGCCTTACCGGGGGCGTGATTGCCCTGGTTTCCCTGCGCCATATTCAAACGCCGCAGCATATGCAGAATCTCACCACCCGTGAGAAGTTTTCCGAGCTGGGACGCGCCGCGACGCTGCTCTATACCAACCGCAATATTCTGCTGTCGAGCATGGTGAGGATTATCAATACCCTCTCGCTGTTCGGTTTTGCGGTGATTATGCCGATGATGTTTGTCGATGAGCTGGGCTTCAGCACTTCAGAATGGCTCCAGGTATGGGCAGTCTTCTTCTTCACCACCATTTTCTCTAACGTGCTGTGGGGGATCCTCGGGGAAAAACTTGGCTGGATGAAGGTGGTGCGCTGGTTCGGCTGCATCGGGATGGCGCTCTCCAGCCTGGCGTTTTACTACATTCCTCAGCACTTTGGCCATAGCTTTGCGATGGCGCTGATCCCCGCCATCGCCCTCGGGATCTTTGTCGCCGCCTTCGTGCCGCTGGCGGCCGTGTTCCCGGCGCTGGAGCCGAAGCATAAAGGTGCGGCCATTTCGGTCTATAACCTGTCGGCGGGGATGTCGAACTTTCTCGCGCCGGCGATTGCCGTGGTGCTGCTGCCGTTCTTCAGCACCATCGGGGTGGTGATCGCCTATACCGGATTGTACGTGGTGGCCTTTTTCCTCTGCGCCTTTATCCGCGTGGAGCAGCCGGGGTTCTCCCACAAGGAAGCAACCGCCCGCGAGCAGGTTGAATTCTCATAGGTACTGCGGCTGGCATGCGCTTCATGCCAGCCTTAATGAGGTGAACGAATGAGTATGCAGGCGGTTATTTTTGACATGGATGGCGTGATTATTGATTCCGAGGCGCTGTGGCGTCAGGCGCAGATTGACGCCCTCGCGCAGTGGGGGGCAACGGCGAGCGTTGCTGAATGTGAAACCCTGACCAAGGGCAAGCGCCTCGACGACATTGCCGGCACCTGGTGCCGCTATTTTCAGCTTGATCTCGCTCCGCAGCGGCTTGAAGACGCCATCCTGCAGCGCATCACCCGCCTGATTGCCGCGAAAGGCGAACCGATGCGCGGGGTGCAGGAGGCGTTACGCTATTTTCGCGAAGCGGGTTATAAGATTGCGCTCGCCACGTCATCATCTCGTCAGGTTATTGCCGCTGTGCTGAACAAGCTTTCGCTCTGGCACTTTTTTGACGCGATCTCCAGCGCGGATGATGAACCACGCGGCAAACCGCACCCGGCGGTGTACCTCACGACGCTGCGCAAGCTCAATCTCAATGCCAGCCAGTGTCTGGTGATTGAGGATAGCTTTACCGGCTTTTGCGCGGCCCAGTCGGCGGGGATTGCCACGATAGTGATTGCAGAAGATAGCCAGCACGCGCGTTTTCAGGCCGCCGCTGGCCGCTATCAAACCTTACCTGAACTGCTGGAAGCGCTTAGCGCGGAGCCAGCGGCGGCGGTTTAAGTCAGCCATTTGTGGGCGCAGACATTCCCGGGATGTAGCTGGTCGGTTAATCTCTTCTCTGCGCTCACGCCCCATTGATAGCCTTAATCCGCGGGAAAGGTTCAGGGGGGCGCCAAACCGGTTTTTTTGCCGGGTGGCGGCTGCCGCCTGACCCGGCCTGGGTTGACTTCCCCGGATGGCGCGGCGCTTATCCGCGCGGCATGAGATCTGCGAACCGTAGGCCCGGCCAGCGTAGCGCCGCCGGGCAGTGTGCCCCTGTCCGCCTCAGCGTAGCAGCGGGCAGTCGGGCGGCAGCCGGCAGCGCAGGGCCGCCGGTAACAGCTCCATACGGAAGGTTTTTCCGCTGAGCGGCTCGCCGTCGAGGTTAAAGGTCATCTCATGGGGCGCGGTTATTTCAAACCACGAGGAGACACCGTCAACAATATTCGGCGAGTTTTCCGGATTCGCCAGGGTGCTGAACAGGGCAGGGATCAGCTCTTCGCCGGTGAAAATGCGCAGATGCAGCAGACCATCGTTAATCAACGCCTCCGGACACAGCTGCTGGCCGCCGCCGGCCTGGCGACCGTTGCCGATGCCGATGACCAGCGCATCGCCCTGCCAGTGAAAGTTCTCCCCGCGGATCTCGCAGCGGTCCGGCTTCAGTGTATCCATGCGCATCAGACCGTGGATTAAATAAGAGACACCGCCGAGCGCGGCCTTGAGTTTTTCCGGCGTTTCGGTGGTGATCCGGGTGCCGAACCCGCCGGTCGCCATATTAATAAAGCCGGTTTTATCATTCACCCGGGCGATATCTATCGGCACATCGCGGCCGACGATCGCCAGCTTGAGGGCGCTGGCCAGATCCTGCGGGATACCGACGCTGGTGGCGAAATCGTTAGCCGTGCCCAGCGGTAAAATCCCTAGCGCCATCTTGCCGCCGCGCTCCACCAGCGCGGTCGCCACTTCATTAATGGTGCCATCGCCACCGCCGGCGATCACCGTTTCAACGTTCAGCTGCAGGGCTTCATCGATAAACCTAGCGGCATCGCCCTTTTCCCAGGTCACGCGGACGTGAATATCAATCCCTTCATCGCGTAACAGGTTAACCGCTTCGCGTAGCTGCGGTTCATTGGCACCTTTGCCGTTAAGGATCAGTAAGCTGGCAGGAAACGTAGACATCATCAAGGGAACCTTTATTGCTCAATGTTGCATAAAGTGTACCGCATGACGAAAGCGAAGACCGGAGGAGAGGCAAAAAAATAAGCCCGCGTAAGGGAGATTACGCAGGCTAAGGAGGTGGTTCCTGGTACAACTAGCATTTATGGGTTATGTTTTTCAGCGAAATGGATGATACCTGTTTCGATCGAAACGGTATGTGATCCGATTCTAATATCCTTACATCGTGAAAAAATAACGCAAATTAACTAGTTACCGTGCGGATTTCTGGTTGTTTGACCAGTAAAGTTGCGCATCAGCAGGGCATACTGCAGGGGCAGGTCGTCCGGCACAGGCAACCAGACGGTATAGCCATCGCCCGGGGCCACCGGCATGGTTTCGCCTTTGCCATTCTCCATATGCTCAAGGGTGAAGTTGACGTTACCCTGCGGGGTCATCAGCTCAAGGCTGTCGCCGACGCTGAACTTATTTTTGACCGCCACGGCCGCCAGCGGGCCGTTACGCTCTCCGGTGAATTCGCCGACAAACTGCTGGCGCTCGGAGACGGAGTAGCCGTACTCGTAGTTCTGATAATCGTCATGGGTATGGCGGCGCAGGAAGCCTTCGGTGTACCCGCGGTGGGCCAGCCCCTCCAGGGTCTCCAGCAGGCTGGTATCGAACGGTTTGCCGGCGGCGGCATCGTCGATCGCCTTGCGGTAAACCTGAGCGGTGCGCGCGCAGTAGTAGAAGGATTTGGTGCGGCCTTCGATCTTCAGCGAGTGAACTCCCATCTGGGTCAGACGCTCAACGTGGGCGATAGCCCGCAGATCTTTCGAGTTCATGATGTAGGTGCCGTGTTCGTCCTCAAAGGCGGTCATGTACTCGCCCGGACGTTTGGCTTCCTCAATCATAAAGACTTTATCGGTCGGCGCGCCGATGCCGAGGGTGGGCTCCACGGTCTGCACCGGGATCGGCTCATATTTGTGGACGATGTTGCCGACGTCGTCCTCTTTGCCTTCCGCCACGTTGTATTCCCAGCGGCAGGCGTTGGTGCAGGTCCCCTGGTTCGGGTCGCGCTTGTTGATATACCCGGAGAGCAGGCAGCGGCCGGAGTAGGCCATGCACAGCGCGCCGTGGACGAAAATCTCGATCTCCATCTCCGGCACCTGGCGGCGTATCTCTTCGATTTCATCCAGCGACAGTTCACGCGACAGGATCACGCGGGTGAGCCCCATCTGCTGCCAGAATTTGACCGTCGCCCAGTTGACGGCGTTGGCCTGCACTGAAAGATGGATCGGCATCTCAGGGAAGTGTTCCCGCACCAGCATGATTAAACCCGGATCGGACATGATCAGCGCGTCCGGACCCATCTCCACCACCGGCTTCAGATCGCGAATAAACGTTTTCAGCTTGGCGTTATGCGGGGCGATGTTGACCACCACATAGAATTTTTTACCCAGCGCGTGGGCTTCATTGATGCCGAGCTGCAGATTTTCGTGATTGAATTCGTTGTTACGCACGCGCAGCGAGTAGCGCGGCTGGCCGGCATAGACGGCATCGGCGCCATAGGCGAAAGCGTAACGCATATTCTTCAGCGTTCCCGCCGGGGAGAGGAGTTCTGGTTTAAACATGGTGTTCTCGTTCTGATGACAGGTCAGATTCGCCGCACCTGGTGCGGCGAGTTGGGGAGTGTCCCCACATTAAGGGCGGGCATTGTAGCGCCGCGGCGAAGGGGAGTAAATATCAGATAGGTATCTTTCAGTATGGCTAATTTGTTTGCCATTTTGAACCTGGGCAGTGCTCACACTGACAGCGTTAATAACGCCTGGTGGGATAGGCTCTAGGGAGTTCCCCGGGTTGCGGCGTAAACGCCTTACCCGGGCTACGGATTGCAGATGGCGGTGAACGTGTAGCCCGGCGAAGCGCAGCGCGAGCCGGGAAAAGGCTAACTACGCCAGCCGGCAGGCGTCCGCTTCCCAGCGGTAGCCAACGCCATACACCGCGCGGATAAACGACTGCTCGGCGTCCAGCGCCTCCAGCTTGCGCCGCAGGTTCTTGATGTGGCTGTCGATGGTGCGATCGGTGACTACCCGATAATCGTCATACAGATGGTTGAGTAGCTGTTCGCGGGAGAACACTTTGCCCGGCTCCTGGGAGAGGGTTTTCAGCAGCCGGAACTCGGCGGGAGTGAGGTCCAGCAGCTTGTCGCGCCAGGAGGCCTGAAAACGACCTTCGTCGACAATCAGCGGGCTCTGGGCGTCCAGCGCCTGCAGATCGCGCTGCGGCTTGCAGCGGCGGAGGATGGTTTTTACCCGGGCGACCACTTCCCGCGGGCTGTAGGGCTTGCAGATATAGTCGTCGGCGCCTATTTCCAGCCCCAGCAAACGGTCGATCTCTTCGATTTTCGCCGTCACCATCACCACCGGAACATCGGAGAAGCGGCGAATTTCCCGGCACAGCGTCAGACCGTCGGTACCGGGCAGCATCAGATCCAGCAGGATCAGGTGCGGCGGCGTCTGGCGGACGTAGGGCAGGACCTTGTCGCCGTGGTTAATCAACGCAGGCGCATAGCCGGCGGCCTGCAGATAATCAATCAGCAGCTGGCCGAGCTTCGGTTCATCTTCCACGATAAGGATGCGTGGGGTGTTTTCATCTACAGGCAATTCAGTCATACGTCTCTCGGTAAATCATGTTCCAGAGGTAACTCAACTTTAATGCTAACCCCGCCAAAAGGCGAATGGTCGGCACGCAGGGTGCCGCCGTGGGCCGCTACGATATTGAGGCAAATCGCCAGTCCGAGGCCGGAGCCGCCGCTGGCGCGGTTGCGCGATCCTTCCGCCCGGTAAAAGCGTTCGCACAGGCGGGCCAGCTGCTCATCGCTGACGCCGGGGGCGCTGTCGGCGAAGTCAATCACCAGCATCCGGCCGCTGCGGCGGGCGGTAATGTGCAGGCTGCCGCCGCTGTCGGTATAGCGCAGGCTGTTCTCCAGCAGATTGTTGAAGAGCTGCATCAGGCGGTCGCGGTCGCCGAAGATCATCGCCTGCTCCGGGTGCGACACCTGAATGCTTAGCTGCCGGCTGGCGAAGCGCTCGCGAAAAGCGCCCGCCGCCACTTCCAGCAGGGTGATGATATCCAGTGAGGTTTTCTGGTAGGCCAGCGCCCCCTCGTCGGACATCGACAGCTGATGGAGGTCGTCCACCAGCTTGGTGAGGGTAGCCACCTCAGCCTGCAGAGAAGGAATCGACTCGGGGGTAAAGCGCCGGACCCCGTCCTGAATCGCCTCCAGCTCGCCGCGCAGCACCGCCAGCGGGGTACGCAGCTCATGGGAGATATCGGCCATCAGATCGCGACGCATCTGCTGGTTCCGCTCCAGGGTGCTGGCGAGCTGGTTAAAATCCTGCGCCAGGCGGCCGAGCTCATCGCCGCCGGTCACCGTCACGCGGGTGGAAAAGTCGCCTGCCGCCAGCTTATGGGTGCCTTCCACCAGCCGCTTCACCGGCGCCAGCAGACCGCGGGCCAACGGGAAAGTGGCCAGCGCGGCAAGCAGGGTGGCAAGGGCGACGATCAGCCAGCTGGTGCGCTTTTGCTGCCGGTCGAAGTTAATGTCGGTATTGCGCGTCAGCCGCTCTACCGGCGAGGCGATAACTTTGCCCACCTCCGCGCCGTTGACCACGATGCTGCGCTGGGTGCCGTCCTCCGGGACGCGCTCACGCGGCCCCACCAGCACGCGCCCCGACTGATCCACCACCCAGAACATGGTGCGCCAGCCGTGGGGCGGCATTTCCGGCCTCGGGCGCGGGCCGTCAGGGGGGCCATCCGGCGGCGGCCCGTCCGGGGCGGCGTCCGGCTTCATGGCGTGCCCCGGCGGCGAGCGGTCGTCGTTATCCCGTTCGAAGGTGCGCAGCAGCTGGAAGATAAAGCGGTCATTATTGCGCAGAAACGCCCAGCTGCCATGCTGGGCATACTGCTCGCTCAGCGCGTCGCTGAGCATGGTTAAGCGTTGCTCATTGCCGCGCTTGATATAGTCGATAAACCCGCGTTCAAAACTAATGCGCACCGCCCAGTGCATGCTGATCAGCAGCACGATGCAGGTGGCGAATATAGCGAGGAACAGCTTGCCGGTAATACCCGGGCGCCAAAATTTCACGATCCACTCCTGTTGCGTCGACGGAGGACGGTATTGCTGCCGACGTCATCCGGTACCCGGGAAAAGATGAGCGCCGGGAGGGCGATGATCGCCGCCATGCTCAGATAGGTGTAGAGAAAGACCTGATGGGTGCTGGCGGCGTCGAGACTCATATGCTGCTGGCCATACAGCCCCAGCAGCAGCCCGGCGATGGTCACGCCGATACTCATCGACAGCTGCATCACCATCGACAGCAGGCTGTTGCCGCTGCTGGCCAGATCGTCCGGGAGATCTTTCAGCGTCAGGGTATTCATTGAGGAGAAGCGGCTGGCGTTGATCATCCCCTGCAGAAACAGGACCAGCGGCAGCGCGTAATACCACCCGGCCAGGGCGCTAAACATAAACAGCAGGCTGACCGCCGCCAGGCCCAGGGTGCTGGCGACCAGCACCCGACGGTAGCCAAAGCGGTTGACCACCTGGACCACGATCCGCTTCATGCCCATGCTGCCGAGCACCATCGGGATCATCATCAGCCCGGCGTGAAAGGGGGAGAAGCCGAGGCCGATCTGCAGAAACACCGGGGTCATAAACGGCAGCATGCCGCTGCCGATGCGTCCCGCGAAGCTGCCGCCGAGGCCGAGAGAGAAGGTGCGGTTGCGAAACAGGTTAAGGCTAAACAGCGCCCGGGCGTTGCCGCGGGCGTGCCACAGGTAGAGCAGCAGGGCGCAGAGGCCGACGGCCACCAGCCCCGCCAGCCAGGCAGGGGAAATGCCGAGCCCTTTCTGGCCGTCGAGCGCCAGGGTCAGGGTCGCCATCCCGGCGGCCAGCAGCAGAAAGCCGGAGAGATCGAAGCGCCGGGTCTGCATGGTGTAGTTGGGCATCAGACAGAGGGTGGCGATCGCGCCGACGATCCCCACCGGGATATTGATGAGGAAGATCCAATGCCAGGAGGCGTACTCCACCAGCACGCCGCCCAGCGCCGGGCCGAGCAGCGGGCCGACCTGGCCCGGCAGGGTGACGAAGGTCATCGCCGCCATATACTGATCGCGCGGGACGATCTTCATCACCGTCAGGCGGCCGACCGGCACCATCATCGCGCCGCCGACCCCCTGCAGCACCCGCGCCATCACCAGCTGGTCGAGGGTGCTGGCCTGGGCGCAAAACAGCGATCCGGCGGTAAACAGCACGATGGCGGTGAAGAAAATATTGCGCACCCCGACCCGGTCGGCCAGCCAGCCGCTGGCCGGCAGCATCACCGCCACCGTTAACACATAGGAGACGATAATCATATGCATATGCAGCGGACTCTCCCCGAGGCTTTTGGCCATCGAGGGGAGGGCGGTGTTAACGATGGTGGTGTCCAGCGACTGCATAAAGAAGCCGAACGCCACTATCCATAGCTGCCAGCGCACGCTGGCCGGGAGGTCTGTCATGTTATTCGCTTACCGGTTGAGAGGAGTGACGCGAAAAACGCAGCCGCAGACGGTCAAAGAAAAGATAGACCACCGGCGTGGTGTAGAGCGTTAACAGCTGGCTCATCACCAGACCGCCGACGATGGTGATCCCCAGAGGCTGGCGCAGCTCAGAGCCATCGCCCCCGGAGAGCACCAGCGGGAGGGCGCCGAACAGCGCGGCGAGGGTGGTCATCATAATCGGCCGGAAACGCAGCAGGCAGGCCTGGAAAATCGCCTCTTCCGGCGTCAGGTTGCCGTTGCGCTGCGCCTCCAGGGCAAAATCAACCATCATGATGGCGTTTTTCTTAACGATGCCAATTAATAACATAATCCCAATCAGGGCGATTAGGCTGAACGGGGCATCGAAGATCTCCAGCGCCAGCAGAGCGCCCACCCCGGCGGAGGGCAGCGTCGAGAGGATGGTCAACGGATGCACATAGCTCTCATATAGCACCCCCAGCACGATATAGACCGTGGCGATAGCTGCGAGGATCAGGATCACCTGCGCGTTCATGGTCTGCTGGAACACCTGAGCGGTACCGGCAAAGGAGCCGCGCACGCTCGACGGCACCCCGAGCTGGGTCATCGCGCGGTCAATGGCCTCGCTGGCTTCCGACAGCGAGCGGCCGGTGGGCAGGTTAAAGGAGATAGTGGATGCCGCCGACAGCCCCTGGTGGTTCACCGACAGCGGGGCATTGGCCGGCTGCCATTTGGCGAAGTAGGCCAGCGGGATCGGCTTGCCGTCGCTGTTAATGACGAACATCTTATCCAGGGCGCTGACGTCCTGGGTGTAGGCCGGATCCACCTCCATCACCACCTTATACTGGTTGAGCGGCTGGTAGATGGTAGAGATCTGCCGCTGGCCAAAGGCGTTGTTCAGCAGGTTGTTGGCGTCCTGGACGCTGATGCCGAGGCGCGACATGGTGTCCCGGTCATAGACCAGGTCCATTTCGGCGCCATTGTCCTGTTGATCGGAGTTGACGTCCGCCAGCTCCGGCAGCGCCGCCAGCGCTTTGCGGATCTTCGGCTCCCACTCGCGCAGCGCCGACAGGTCGTCGGACAGCAGGGTGTACTGATAGCTGGCGTTCGACTGCCGGCCGCCGACGCGGATATCCTGCACCGCCATCAGGAACAGGTTGGCCCCGGGCTCGTTGGCCAGCTTTTTGCGCAGCCGGTCGATCACCTGCTGCGCCGTCTCGTGGCGCTGGTCGCGCGGCTTGAGGGTGATAAACATCATCCCGCTGTTGACCCGCGAGCCGCCGGTAAAGCCGGTGACGTTATCCACCGCCGGATCTTCGCGAATGATCTTCATAAAGTCCTGCAGCTTGCCGCGCATCGCCTGGAAGGAGATGCTCTGGTCGGCCTGAATGCCGCCCATCAGCACCCCGGTGTCCTGCTCCGGGAAGAAGGTTTTCGGGATCGAAATGTAGAGCCAGACGCTGAGGGCGATGGTGCCCAGCACCACCAGGCCGGTCAGCCGGCTATGCTTCAGCACCCATTTTAACGATTTACCATAGCCGCCCTGCACGGCCACCAGCAGGCGGCCAAAGCCGCGGTTGCGCGTCGGCTGGTGGGGCTTGCCGCTTTTCAGCAGCCAGCCGCACATCATCGGCGTCAGGGTGAGGGAGACCGCCAGCGAGATGCCGATCGCCACCGACAGGGTGACGGCGAACTCGCGCAGCAGGCGGCCGGGCAGGCCGCCCATCAGCAGCAGCGGCAGGAACACCGCCACCAGCGACAGGCTCATCGACAGCACGGTAAAGCCGACCTCGCGGCTCCCCTGCAGCGCCGCCTGCAGCGGTTTCATCCCCGCCTCCAGATGGCGGGAGATATTCTCCAGCACCACGATAGCATCATCCACCACGAAGCCGGTGGCGATGGTCAGGGCCATCAGCGACAGGTTATTGAGGCTGAAGCCGCACAAATACATCGCGGCGAAGGTGCCGATTAAGGATACCGGGACGGCGACGGCCGGGATCAGCGTGGCGCGCCCCGAGCGCAGGAACAGGAACACCACGAGGATCACCAGCGCCACCGAAATCACCAGCGTCTGCTCCACCTCCTCCAGCGAGGCGCGGATGGTCGGCGAGCGGTCCTGGGCGATCTGCAGGTCGATAGCCGCCGGAATGGTCTGCTGCAGCTCCGGCAGGCGGGCGCGGATGCTGTCCACCGTCTGGATAATATTGGCTTCCGGCAGTTTGCGGATCATCAGCAGGATCGCCGGTTTGGCGTTGGTCATCCCGGCGTTGCGTACGTCCTGCACCGAATCCGAGACGGTGGCGACATCTCCCAGCCGCACCGCGGCGCCATTTTGATAGTGGACGATCAGCGGCTGATAGTCGGCGGCGGTCTTCAGCTCATCGTTGGTCTGCACCTGCCAGCGGTGCGCGCTGTCCTCCAGCGCCCCCTGCGGTTTGCGCACGTTGGCGTCGCTGATGGCGGTGCGCACCGCGTCCAGCGACACGCCCTGGTTGAACAGCGCCTGCGGGTTGAGGTCGACGCGCACCGCCGGCAGGGAGCTGCCGCCGACGTCGACATCGCCCACGCCGTCGATCTGCGCGATGGTCTGCGCCAGCTGGGTGGAGGCGAAATCATACAGCTCACCCTGGGAGTAGGTGTCCGAGGTCAGCGTCAGGATCATGATCGGCGCATCCGACGGATTGGCTTTGCGATAGGTCGGCCGGCTGGGCATCCCGCTCGGCAGCAGGCTTTGCGCGGCGTTGATCGCCGCCTGAACGTCGCGCGCCGCGCCGTTGATATCGCGGTCGAAGTTAAACTCGAGAATGATGCGGGTGCTGCCGAGAGAGCTGGAGGAGGTCATCTCATTGACCCCGGCAATCCGCCCCAGGGAGCGCTCCAGCGGGGTGGCCACCGACGAGGCCATGGTCTCCGGCGAGGCTCCCGGCAGCGAGGCGCTAACCATGATCACCGGGAAGTCCACCTGCGGCAGCGGGGCCACCGGCAGTAGCCGGAAGCCGAGAATGCCGCACAGGGTGATGGCCAGCGAGATGAGGATCGTCGCCACCGGGCGGTAAATGAAGAGGGCGAAAAACTTCACTTACGCCTCCTCTTCCTGACGCGGGAAGCGGCGCTTCAGGTGCAGCGACAGGCGGTCGAACAGCAGATAGATCACCGGGGTGGTGAACAGGGTCAGCACCTGGCTGAGCATCAGACCGCCGACCATGCCGATCCCCAGCGGACGCCGCAGCTCGGCGCCGACGCCGGTGCTCAGCATCAGCGGCAGGGCGCCGAGCAGGGCGGCGAGGGTGGTCATCAGGATCGGCCGAAAACGCAGCAGACAGGCCTGGTAGATCGCCTCCCGCGGCGGCATGCCCTGCTCGCGCTCAGCGGCCAGCGCGAAGTCGATCATCATGATGGCGTTCTTCTTCACGATGCCGATCAGCAGAATGATGCCGATGATGGCGATCACGTCCAGCTCGCTGCCCGCCAGCCACAGCGCCAGCAGCGCCCCGACCCCGGCGGTGGGCAGGGTGGAGAGGATCGTGATCGGATGGATAAAGCTCTCGTACAGCACCCCCAGCACGATATACATCGCCACCACCGCGGCGACCACCAGCCAGACGGTGCTGCCGAGCGCCGACTGGAAGGCCAGCGAGCTGCCCTGGAACTGGGTGCGAATATCGGTCGGGAAATCCAGCGACTGTTCGGCGGCGAGGATCGCCTCCACCGCTTCGCCCAGCGAGTAGTTGTCCGGGACGTTAAACGAGATGGTGGTCACCGGGAACTGATCGAGGTGGTTCACCGACAGCGGGGTAAAGCGCTGCTCCACCGTGGCGATGGCGGTCAACGGCACGATGCCGCCGTCGCTGCTGGTGAGGCGGATATTCTCCAGCGCCGCCAGGCCCGGCGTCGCCTCGGTATCCTGCTCGAGCACCACGCGATACTGATTCGCCTGAGTGTAAATAGTGGAGATCAGCCGCTGGCCGAAGGCGTTGTACAGCGCGTTATCGACATCGGCCATTGAGATGCCGAGGCGGCTGGCGCTGTCGCGATCCACCTTGATATAGGCGGCCAGGCCTTTGTCCTGCCAGTCGCTGCTGACGTCGGCCAGCTGCGGCTGGGCCTGCAGGCGGCTGAGCAGCGGCGGCACCCAGGTGCTCAGCGCCTCGAGGGAGTTTGCCTGCAGGGTGAACTGATACTGGGTGCGGCTCACCGTGGTGTCGATGGTCAGGTCCTGGGTCGGCTGCAGGTAGAGCGCCACGCCGGGGACGCCGTCCACCGCCTGCTGCAGGCGGCTTATCACCGTCTGGACGCGGTCGTCGCGTTCGTCCAGCGGCTTGAGGTTGATCTGCAGACGGGCGCTGTTCAGCGCCGGGTTGGTGCCGTCGACGCCGACGAAGGAGGTCAGACTCTCCACCGCCGGATCCTTAAGGATAATGCTGGCCACCTGCCGCTGGCGCTCGGCCATGCTGGCGAAGGAGACCGACTGCGGCGCCTGGAGGGTACCCTGGATAATGCCGTTATCCTGGATCGGGAAAAAGCCTTTCGGGATAAAGACCCACAGGATAATCGACAGCGCCAGGGTGCTCAGGGCGACGCCGAGCGTCAGCCACGGATGGTTCAGCACCCGGCTCAGCCAGCGGCCATAGACGGCGATCACCCGTTCGAAGAAACGCTCGCTGGCCCGCGAGAATCGGTTCTGCTTGCGCAGCGATTCGTGGCTTAACATGCGGGCGCACATCATCGGCGTCAGGGTCAGGGAGACCACCGCCGAGATAAGAATAGCGACGGCAAGGGTGACGGCGAATTCGCGGAACAGGCGGCCGACGATATCGCCCATAAACAGCAGCGGGATCAGCACCGCGATCAGCGAGAAGGTGAGGGAGATGATGGTGAAGCCGATCTCCCCCGCGCCCTTCAGCGCGGCGGCCAGCGGCTTCTCGCCTTTTTCGATATAGCGCGAGATGTTCTCGATCACCACGATGGCATCATCCACCACGAAGCCGGTGGCGATGGTCAGGGCCATCAGCGTCAGGTTATTGATCGAAAAGTCGAGGAACACCATCACCGCGAAAGTGCCCACCAGCGACAGCGGCACCGCGACGCCGGGAATAATGGTCGCCGGCACGTTGCGCAGAAACAGGTAGATGATCATCACCACCAGGGCGATGGCCAGCATCAGCTCAAACTGGGTGTCGCGCACCGAGGCGCGGATGTTAGTGGTCCGGTCGGAGAGGACCTGCACCTTCACCGATTTCGGCAGGCTCTCGGTGAGCTGCGGCAGCATCTGGCGAATGCTGTCGGCGGTGTCGATGATGTTGGCCCCCGGCTGGCGCTGGACGTTCATCACGATGGCCCGCTGCTGGTTGGCCCACGCCCCGAGCCAGCTGTTTTCGGCCCCTTGTTCGACGCTGGCGACATCGCCGAGCCGGATCGGCGCCCCGTTCTGATAAGCGATAATCAGCCGGCGATAATCCTCAGCGGACTGCATCTGATCGTTAGCGGAAAGCGTCACCGCGCGGGCCGGACCGTCGAGGCTGCCTTTCGCGGAGTTAACGTTGGCGCTGGTGATAGCGGTGCGCACGGTTTCGCTGGTCAGGCCGAGGGCGGCGATGGCCTGGGCGTTAAGCTTCACCCGCACCGCCGGGCGCTGGCCGCCGGCGAGGGTCACCAGACCGACGCCGGAAACCTGGGAGATCTTCTGCGCCACCCGGGTCTCCACCATATCCTCAACCTGGGTCATCGGGATGGCGGAGGAGGTGACGGCGAGAGTCATGATCGGCGGATCCGCCGGGTTCACCTTGCTGTAGACCGGCGGGTTGGGCAGATCGCTCGGCAGCAGGTTGGTGGCGGCGTTAATGGCCGCCTGCACTTCCTGCTCGGCGACGTCCAGCGGCAGGGTCAGCTGGAACTGCAGCGTGACTACCGAGGCGCCGCCGGAGCTTTGCGACGACATCTGCTTGAGGCCGGACATCTGGCCGAACTGGCGCTCCAGCGGGGCGGTGATGGCGGAGGTCACCACGTCCGGGCTGGCGCCCGGATAGAGGGTGACTACCTGAATGGTCGGGTAATCGACCTCCGGCAGGGCGGAGACCGGCAGAAAGCGGTAGCCGATGATCCCGGCCAGCAGGATAGCCACCATCAGCAGAGTGGTGGCCACCGGACGCATAATAAACAGCCGGGACGGGCCGCCGGTGCGGCCTGGGGGTAACACCTGCATCAGGAACGCGCTCCGTGTTTACCGCTCTGGCGCGGGGCGGGCTGCGCCTGCTCGCCGCTGCTGGCGGTGACAACTTCCACCTTCGCCCCCTCGGTCAGGCGGTCAATCCCGTCGGTGACCACGCGATCTCCGGCGGAAAGCCCGGCGCTGATGACTACTTTCTGGCTGTCCTGGATGCCGGGCGTCACGCTGTGTTTGCTGACCTTATTCTCATCGTTCAGCACCCATACGAAATGCCCTTCGTTGCCCATCTGCAGCGCGGCGGCAGGGATCACCACCGCGTTCTGCTGGGTGTCCACCAGCAGGCGGGCGTTAACGAACTGATTGGGGAACAGCGCGTCGTCCAGATTGCTAAAGCGCGCCTTCAGCTTGATGGTCCCGGTGGTCGCATCGATCTGGTTGTCGAGGCTCAGCAGCTCGCCGACGCTGATTTTCTGCTTATTGGTGCGATCCCAGGCCTCGACGCTGAGCGCTTTGCCCGCTTTCTGCGCCTGCACCACCGTGGCGATGCTGCTTTCCGGCAGGGTAAAGACCACGTCGATCGGGTGCGTCTGGGTAAGGACCACGATCCCGGTGGTATCCCCGCTGGAGATCTGGTTGCCGATATCGACCTGCTTTAAGCCGACGCGGCCGTCAATTGGCGCGGTAATGCGGGTCCAGTCGAGCTGCAGTTGGGCGCTGGCGACGGCCGCTTCATCAGCTTTCACCGTGCCGGCGGATTCCACCACCAGCGACTGCTGAGTGTCGAGCTCCTGGCGGGAGACGAGGTTGGTCTTCACCAGCTGCTGGTAACGAGCGAGATCGCGGCGGGCGTTGGCGAGGGTGGCCTGATCTTTCGCCAGCTGACCCTGCGCCTGGGCGAGAGCGACTTTAAACTGGCTGGGGTCGATCTGCGCCAGCAGGTCGCCGGCTTTGACCTGCTGACCCTCCTGGAAGTGAAGGCTCAGCAGCTGGCCGTCGACCCGGCTGCGGACGGTGACGGTATTGGCCGCCGTTACCGTACCCAGCCCGGTGAGATAGCGCGGGACCGCTTCTTCGGTGGCGGTGGCCGCCTGCACCGGCGCCAGCGCGGCGCCAAAGCGGCCATGGCGTGCGCCGCCCGGCCCCTGCGGGCCCTGCCCGGCGGCGGGAGCCCCGCTGCCGCTCGTCCCGCGATCGTGCCAGAACCAGTAGGCGGCCCCGGCGATAATCACTACCGCCAGCGCGGCGCCCCAACGACGTATGTTACTGCCTTTCATTAGTTTACGGTCTCATCCTGAAGCGTTTCGCTGAATGATACTAGTTTAGTGAGGGAAGGGGCCGTAAAAATGGAGGAATTATGAAAAGAAGGTTGAGAAATGTCTGGATAACCGCCGCGACGCCGGGCGCTCCCGCGGCCGATATCCGGGGTGATATCAACTTTTAGTTTAAAAAAGCAAAAAATAGTTGTATCCGCGGGGGCTTTAATTAGATTTATGCGGTGAATAAATCAGTGCATTCTCATAATAATAAAATATGCACTTAAAAATCAACGTGTTAAATAATCAGGGGTCATTGCTGTGGCAAACGCAAACAAACTCACGCTCTTCATCGTCATTTTTATGCTGATGGGGATCCTCTCCGGCGCGGCTATCCATGCCTACGCGACGCCAACCACCGTTTCCGCCTGGGCGGATAATATTACGCTGCTCACCGATCTGTTTCTGCGGTTGATCAAAATGGTCATCGCGCCGTTGGTGTTCAGCACCCTGACGGTCGGCATTATGCGCCTCGGCGAGACGGCGACCATCGGCCGGGTAGGCGGCAAGGCGATGGTCTGGTTCATCACCTCCTCGGTATTATCCATTCTCGTCGGGCTGGTGATCGTCACCTTCCAGCACCCGGGCGCCGGGTTAAACCTGGCGGTGCCGAAAGAGGCGGTGGATACCGGCCTGGCGGTCAGCGGCATGAGCCTAAAAGGGTTCCTGTCGCACACCATCCCCACCAGCATCACCGAGGCGATGGCCAACAACGAGATCCTGCAGATCGTGGTGTTCTCGATGTTCTTCGGCATCGCCGGCGCGTCGCTGGGGGAGAAGTTTAATGCTCCGCTGGTGGCGGCCCTTAACGTGGTGTCGCACATTATGCTGAAGGTGACGGGCTATGTGATGTACGTTGCGCCGCTGGCCATCTTCGCCGCCATCTCGTCGGTGATTGCCTCCCAGGGGCTGGGGATCCTGCTCAACTATGCTTCGTTCATCGGCGGCTACTACCTGGCGGTGCTGTTGACCAGCGCGGTGCTAATTGCCGTCGGCTATATGGTGCTGAAAAAAGAGGTTTTCCGCCTGCTGAACATGCTGAAAGATCCGGTGCTGGTGGCCTTTACCACCAGCAGCTCGGAAGCGGCTTATCCGAAGACCCTCGAGCGACTGGTGAAGTTTGGCTGTTCGCGCAATATCGTCTCGTTCGTCCTGCCGATTGGCTACTCGTTCAACCTCGTTGGCTCGATGGTCTACTGCTCCTTCGCCGCGATGTTTATCGCCCAGGCCTATAACGTGCCGCTGAGCTTTAGCGAGATTACGGTCATGATGCTGACCCTGATGCTGGCCTCGAAAGGTATCGCCGGGGTGCCGCGTTCGGCGCTGGTGGTGCTGGCGGCGACGATCCCCAGCTTCAATATACCGGTCGCCGGGATCCTGCTGCTGATGGGTATCGACCATTTCCTCGACATGGGGCGCTCCGCCATCAACGTGCTGGGTAATGGCATCGCCACCGCGATGCTGTCGAAAAATGAAGGGTTGCTGACCGACGAGGAAGCGCAGCCGGACTGGGAAGTGGAGAAAGCGGAAGCCTGATCCTGCCGCGCCCTTTCACTGAGGGCGCTATTCCACAAGGAAAAAAGGACCCCTGACAGGCACGTCAGGGGCAATGTGACGAAGTATCAGTTTTCCTCGTGTAGCGTGTTTTTTATTATATAAAGACGGGCGGTAATGTCTTTATACCGAGGAAGCGTCAGAGTTTAACGTTATGTCCGCCAGCGCTGGATATTTTTTAGCATCCTGCGGCTATTTTCGGATTTCCGACAATATAGCCAGGTCAATATCTTATTTTTTTGTGCTGCTGTTTGCCTACCAGCGCTCACGTAAAAGATTCATAAACTGGAAAAATTCATGATTATTATTCAGGCTGTATTTTTCCATGATCTTATTCTTATGATAGGCGGCGGTGCGGGGACTCACACGCTGCAGGGCGGCGATTTTACTCATATCCAGCCCTTCGAGAATACCGTGCACTACGGCGGTCTGCGATCGTGATAACACGCGATGCGGACAGCTGGCGCAGCTGAGTTCCCGGCCTGCGGCGTCGGTAGCCGTGGGGGTCATACAATGCTGGAGCTCGCTTTTAATGATCGTCAGCAATTGCGGAATACTGGCCGTTTTTAGCGAAACAAAAATGACCCCTTTCAGGCAGTTAATCATGAACTCATCTTCCGGCAGCTGGTCATAGCTATGGAGAATAATCAGCGAGCTACCTCTTTTTCTGTTCTTAATCAGGGTATTACACAGGTATATTTCCCCGGGGATCACTTCGCAGATAATGATATCTTCAGCTGACAGATCGGTGTTACGCCAGGAAAAACGCGCCCGCAGATCGCCCCGGGTGAGGTCATTGACCATGGCTACCAGCGATTCACGGACAAAGGCGTTGCGGGTGTTGATGGTGACATTAATGTTTCTCATGGCGTTATTTCCTTACGCAAAACATAACGCCATGCTGTGACAAATCCTCCGGGCGTATGCGGTGTGTTGAAGATATAAAAGCACCTACAATAATTTTTTATTATTTTAAAGTGAATTATTTACGACGCATCGAACGCTTATCGTTAAAAGTAAATTTCTGCCGCCTCCTGTCTTTCAGATAGGAAATAAAACTGTATACAGAGATGCTGAAGAAAAAAATGCATAGCAATAAAACTAACCACGTTTGCATGGCCATCGTTTTTACCCTGATTGTGTTGCATGGTGTCAGAATTTGCCGCGAACGGCTAATACGTTTTGTTATATGCTTTTCTGTCCCGCGAAAATCTTACGCCATCATCCTGATGTGCTAGCACTATAAGAAAGTTCTTAAGGTCATCGTCAGTCTCATTCCTCTCATTTCTCTCAGAAAATGAGAAAAATTAACACTTGCGAGTTTTTTATATCCCGCGCGGCCGCCGACGCGCCCCGTCGTTCAGGAAATAAAGGCCAGTCCCTTACCAAAGATTGCGCGAACGGGCAGGTGGATCCCCTGCTGGCGTGCCTTGTGACGCAGGCGGCTAACCACCACGTCGATCCGGTGCAGGTCAGGCTCGCTTTCATGGGAAAACAGGCAGGCATGGAGATCCAGTTTGCTGCACACTTCGTTGCGATTGCGCATCAGGAGCTCCACCAGGCGATATTCCTGCTGGGTTAACTCCAGCGTCCGGGCGTCGGGTGAAATCAGTTTATCCTCTTGCAGACGCCAGCTGCCGGGGGAGACGGCCGGCGGCGTGCCGATCGCCTCCGCAGGCGGAGCCGCCGGACGGTCCTGGCGCAGGCGCGCGCCGAGGGCGGTGAGGGTCTCGGCAAGATGGGCGAAGTTTACCGGTTTGATCAGATAGGCATCGGCCCCAAGGCTCAGCGCCTGCAGTTTATCCTGCTGCTGACCGCGGGCGCTGACCACCACCAGACCGTAGTGCCCCAGCTCATGCAGATAGTTCAGTACGCTGAAGCCATCCTCGCCGGGCAGGCCGATATCAACCAGCACGATATCCACCGGATGGCTGTGCAGTTGCCGCCAGAAGGCTTCGGCGCTGCGCGTCCCCCACACCTCGAAGCCGCGATAGCCCAGCCAGGCCAGCAATTCATCCAGCAGATCGGCGTTATCTTCAATTATCGCCAGCCGTAAAGCCATACGTCGTTCTCCTCTTAAGCAACCGTGGGGAGGGTGAGAATAAAGGTGCAGCCGTCCGGGCCATGCTCGGCCAGCCACAGTTTGCCATCATGAGCCTGCACTATCTGACGCGCAACATACAGTCCGAGACCGGTGCCGCCTGGCACCGGCGATGTGTGCTCGCCGCGGCGGTAGCGCTCAAAGATCAGTTCCGCCTGTCCGGCGGGGAGTCCCGGGCCGTGGTCGCGAATGCGCAGCTCCGTTTGCCCGGTATCGGAATGAATATCGATGGCGATTTCACCGGGGGGCGAATACTTGACGGCGTTATCCAGCAGATTAGCGATGGCGATGCACAGCAGGCCGGCATCGGCCTGCAGCTGCGGGCTTTCCACCGCGCCGTGCTGGCGGATGTTCAGGTAGTGATCATGGGAGATGGCCACCACCGAGGCGGCCATGTTGATTACCGTCAGCAGGGCGGTCTGCTGGCGCTCGACGTGCAGATCGTGGGAGGCGAGCCGGGCGTCGGCAAGGCAGTTATCGGTGAGCTGCACCAGGCGGGTGGCGGCGCGGCCGATGCGATCGAAGCGCGCCTCCTGGCTGGTCGAGGCCGCCGAGAGGCGAAGATTCTCCAGCGCCGCCTGGATCACCGCCAGCGGGGTGCGGAATTCGTGCGCCACCATGCCCATAAACTGCCGCTGGTGGAAGCTGGCTTCACGCTCAATCTGCAGTTCGCGCGCCAGGCGCTGCTTCTGCTCCAGCTGGCGGTTTTCAGCACGCACCCGCAGGATGGCAATGATCAGCACCGTAATGATATGGACGATCAGCGCGTACTGCCAGAGGGAATAGATCGCCATATGGAACGGGATAATCCCATGGATCGACAACTGCACCAGCACCGCGGCGACGACATAGAACGGCGGCAGCAGACCCAGCAGCAGGGTGGTACGGTCGATAGCTTTTTTGCGCCACAGCCACCAGGAGGTGAACAGCAGCACCGGGGTGATAATGATGAATACTACCCCTTCAATCTGCATCGCGAAGCCGTAAAACCCGAGCGGAATACTGACCTGCAGTACCAGGTTGAGTATCACGGCGGCGATCAGCAGCTGATGAAGTCGCGGCATATTCTTCTTCAGATCAAAAATCTCGCTATGCAGCCAGAGGGCGGTGGCATAGCTGAACAGCGAGAGGCTACTGATCATAAAATCCTGGAAGGGCAGCGCGGCGTGGCCGAAGAACCACTCCGGGAAGCCGTGCAGGGCGGCCACCAGCGGATAATTGAGCGAGAAAAGACAGATGCCCCATAGCAGACGCCGGCGCAGGGCCAGCGCCAGCCAAAGCGCCACACCGCTGGCGACAGCGGCCAGGCCGAAGTAGAAGCTCCAGAAAGCGGTGTCAGCGGTGGCCCGCTGCACAAACGCCTGCGCAGAGGAGAGCGAGGCCAGCAGGATCAGGGTGCTGGTGCTCTGCAGGCGAAAGACCACCTCATAGCCGGCGGCGGTCGGCGGCGGGGGGAGGATCAGCACGCTTTCGCGGTAGTGCAGGTCGCTCTCGCGGGCGCCGTCGCGGTCGCCAAAGGTGCGCTGTGCCCAGGGGGCATCGCTGCCCAGAGGCCGGTAGTAAATAGTCAGATGGTCGACAAAAGAGGGGCCCAGCTGCAGCCAGCGCGGCTCCCCGGCAAACCACGTTCCCGGCAGTTCGCTGCGCAGCCACCAGGTTTTTCGCGAATAACCAAAGGAGGGGATCTGCCGGGTGGTGGCGAGCTGGTCTGTGGGCAGGGCGGCGAAGCGATCGAGGGTCATCTGGCCGCTGGCGTCCGCGTACCACTGGACCGGAATATCAATGCCCACCTGGCGCGTCGCCGCCTGCGCCTGTGGGGCGACCAGCAGCAAGAATAATCCACAGCTGAGCAGCCAGCCTGCCAGGAACTGCGGCCGGCAACGCCGGACCGCCCCGAAGATCGCAGACACCCTTTTCAATCACGCCCCCTTGCGGCAAGCCAACGATACAGACCGCAGACGTCTGGCTACGGTATGGATAATACGCCCCCTGAAATGGGGAAGAGTGGACAGGCCTGTCCGGACGAACAGGCCATTTTGCGTGGGAGACCAGGAATATTCCAGCGTAATCTGCAGCGCCAGGATCAGGACAGACCTGCTGCGCGGCAGCGCCGGGCGAGGCCTAGCGGAAAACCACCTGCGCCCAGCGGGCCAGCCCGGCGGTCACCGAGCCAAAATCATCGCCGCCGGCCAGCGGAATACCCGGCAGCTGAGCGGCCAGCGCCTTTTTGATCAGCGGCGAACGGGCGCTGCCGCCGGTAAGATAGATCACATCCGGGGTGGTCTGGCTGCTGTCGAGCGCGAGCCGCACCTGTTCCATAATGCGGGTCAGGGGCTGATCCAGCGCGGCTTCCAGACCCTGCTGGGCGATGGCGGTGGCCAGATCGTCCTGAATAAACGGCAGCGCGGTTTCGACGCTGGCGGCGCTGGAGAGGGCGATTTTGCTCTCTTCGGCGCTGCGCACCAGACGATAGCTAAGACGCTGGCGCCAGACCTTCAGCAGTAGAGCCACCTTGTCGGCATCCCGGGCGCTGCGCAGCAGATCGTTCAGCAGGCGGCCGTTAGCGGTGCTGTAGAAATCGCTCTGCGCCGGCACGTCGTTGATCGCCACCGCGTTCCACCACGGGAGGATCGGCAGCGCGGTGCCTTTCTCCGTTTCGCCGCCCATGCCGAGAAGGGGCATCAGGCATTTGAAGGCCAGGGCAATGTCGAGATCGTTACCGCCGATGCGGCAGCCGCTGTGGCCGAGCAGGCTCTGCTGTCGGTCGGCGCGCTCCCGCCACTGCGGGCCCATCAGCAGCAGGGAGCAGTCGGTGGTTCCGCCGCCGATATCGACGACCAGCACCCGCTTTTCTTCACTGAGGGTCGCTTCGAAATCGAGCCCGGCGGCCACCGGTTCAAACTGAAAGACCACATCGCGGAAACCGGCGCGGTGGGCGGCCCGCTCAAGGATCCCCTGCGCCTGGGCGTTCGCCTCATCGCCGCCGAGGCCCTGGAAGTTAATCGGCCGGCCAATCACCGCCTGGTCGATCTGCTCGGGCAGCTGGCTTTCGGCCTGCAGTTTAATGTGGAGCATCATGGCGCAGACCAGGTCTTCAAACAGGGCCACCTGCTGCGGCTTCAGCCCGCTGGCGCCGAGGAAGGATTTGGGCGATTTAACGAAGTAGACCTCTTGCGGATCTTCAACATACTGCTGCAGCGAGGCGAGACCGAACTGCACGCTGTTGCGCAGCACCTCGATGTCTTCGTCGCGGTTGGCTGCAATGGCCCGACGCAGCAGCGCCTGGTTTTCGTCGCTGTGGGTGGGGACATCATGATGGCGATAGAGCCACTCGCTGACCGCTTCGCGCGTCGGCGCGCAGAGCATGGAGGGCAACAGGGCGCTGCCGTTTTCCAGCGTTAACAGCTGGGGGGTATTTTCCCGCATCACGGCCACCGAACAGTTGGCGGTGCCGTAGTCAAAACCAATAAACATCGTCTGCAAAATCCCCATGCCGGTGAAGAAGGGGGGCGACTTTAGCGGATCGTCGCCATGCCGACAACCGGAATTTAAAAGCAAGGCGCTGACGGTCAAGGGCGACTATCATTGAAACGCTATATAAAGGAGAGCTTATGGTGCTGTTACCCTGGACCCCGCCCTATGACTGGGCGTGGATGGTTGGTTTTCTGCAGGCGCGCGCGGTTGCCGGCGTCGAGCGTTTTCACGATGGGGGCTACAGCCGCAGCTTTGGCGTGGAAGGCCACCGCGGGCTGATTCATCTGGCGCCGGACGAAGAGGCGCAGGGCCTGCGGGTGACCCTTTCCCCCGGGCTGCAGCCGGTGGCGGAGATCTGCTATGCGCGAATTGGCCAGCTGTTTGATTTAGCCTGCGACCCGCGGCAGGTCGCTCGCACTCTGGGCGACCTGGCGCAGGCGCGGCCGGGGCTGCGCCTGCCGGGGGCGCTGGATGCCTTCGAGCAGGCGGTGCGCGCGGTGCTGGGCCAGCTGGTGAGCGTGGCGATGGCTGCCCGGCTCACCGCCAAAGTGGCGGCTGGCTGGGGCGAACCGCTGGCGGAGTCGCCTGGATATGTCTTGTTCCCGACGCCAGAGGCGCTGTCCCGTGCCGATCCGCAGGCGCTGAAGGCGCTGGGGATGCCGCTGCGACGCGCGGAGGCGCTGATCCACCTCGCCCGGGCGGCGCTCAGCGGCGAGCTGCCCCTGACGGCGCCGGCGGATATTGACGCCGGGCTGCGTCAACTGCAGACCCTGCCCGGGATTGGCCGCTGGACGGCAAACTACTTTGCCCTGCGCGGCTGGCAGGCGAAAGATGTCTTTTTGCCGGATGATTACCTGATTAAACAGCGCTTTCCGGGAATGACCCCGGCCGCCATCGCCCGCTATGCCCGCCGCTGGCAGCCGATGCGATCCTACGCGCTGTTGCATATCTGGTATACCGATGACTGGGCGCCGGCGGCGGAATAGCCGCCCGGGGCGCATACCACTGGTATCGGGACGCTGAAATCCCTATAATTGCCGCGTTTGGCGGTCCGCCGCCACCCTCCATCTCTATCCAGGTTAATCAGGTCGCAAAAATTTATGACTGATATGTCCCATCAGTGCGTCATTGTAGGCATCGCCGGCGCATCGGCTTCTGGCAAAAGTCTTATCGCCAGTACTCTCTATCGCGAATTGCGTGAACAAGTTGGCGACGAACATATTGGCGTCATTCCGGAAGACAGCTATTACAAAGATCAAAGCCATCTGTCGATGGAAGAGCGCGTCAAAACCAACTATGACCACCCGAGCTCAATGGACCACAGTCTGTTGTTCCAGCATTTGCAGATGCTGAAAAGCGGCCAGCCGATTGAACTGCCGGTCTATAGCTACGTCGAGCATACCCGCACGCCGAACACCATTCACGTCGAGCCGAAGAAGGTGATTATCCTTGAAGGGATCCTGCTGCTGACCGATGCGCGCCTGCGTAACGAGCTCAACTTCTCTATTTTCGTCGACACCCCTCTCGATATTTGCCTGATGCGCCGTATTAAGCGCGACGTTAACGAGCGCGGCCGCTCCATGGACTCGGTGATGGCCCAGTATCAGAAAACCGTGCGCCCGATGTTCCTGCAGTTTATTGAACCGTCGAAGCAGTATGCCGACATCATCGTGCCGCGCGGCGGCAAAAACCGCATCGCTATTGATATTCTGAAGGCCAAAATCAGTCAGTTCTTTGAATAACCTGGCCGAATTGTGTAACGTGCAAAGAGTAGCCCTGTTGCCCTCTCCGCCGCGAAGCGTGCGGGAAGCAGCCTTATAAGGAGAAAGCCCATGCGTCTGTGTGACCGAGATATCGAAGCCTGGTTGGATGAAGGGCGACTCGCCATCAATCCGCGTCCGCCCGTTGAGCGTATTAATGGCGCGACGGTTGATGTACGGCTGGGTAATAAATTTCGCACCTTCCGTGGCCACACGGCGCCGTTTATCGATTTAAGCGGCCCGAAGGCCGAGGTCAGCGCCGCGCTGGACCGGGTGATGAGCGAAGAGATCGTCCTGCCGGAAGGGGAGGCCTTTTTCCTGCATCCGGGCGAACTGGCGCTGGCGGTGACCTACGAGTCTGTCACCCTGCCTGCCGACCTCGTAGGCTGGCTGGACGGACGCTCCTCGCTGGCGCGCCTGGGGCTGATGGTGCACGTTACCGCGCACCGTATTGATCCAGGCTGGTCCGGCTGCATCGTGCTTGAGTTCTACAACTCCGGCAAGCTGCCGCTGGCGCTGCGCCCGGGGATGCCCATCGGCGCGCTGAGCTTTGAACCGTTATCGGGCCCGGCGGCCCGGCCGTATAACCGCCGTGAAGACGCCAAATATCGCGACCAGCAGGGCGCGGTGGCGAGCCGAATCGACAAGGATTGATAACGTCAACGGGGTGTTGCTGAGGGTGCCATGAGACGAATACTGACAACGCTGATGATCCTGCTGGCGGTCATTGTCGCCGGGCTTACCTCGTTGGTATTGCTGGTCAATCCCAACGATTTTCGCGCCTATATGGTGCATGAGGTGGCAGAGCGCAGCGGTTATCAGCTTGACCTTGATGGCCCGCTGCGCTGGCACGTCTGGCCGCAGCTCAGCATTCTCAGCGGACGGATGACGCTGACCGCCAGAGGCGCCGAAGAGCCGGTGATCCGCGCCGACAATATGCGCCTCGACGTGGCGCTGCTGCCGCTGCTCTCGCATCAGCTGCAGGTGAAGCAGGTGATGCTCAAGGGCGCGGTGATCCAGCTGACCCCGAAAACCGAGGCGGTTCGCGACAGCTCAGCGCCGGTGGTGCCGCATGACAACACCCTGCCGCTGGCCCAGGAGGATCGCGGATGGTCCTACGATGTGCGTCAGCTGCAGGTGGCCGACAGCGTGCTCTTCTTCCAGCATGAGAACGGCGAGCAGGTGACCGTGCGCGATATCCGTCTGCAGATGGAGCAGGATGAGAATCACCGGGCCACCGTGGATTTCTCCGGCCGGGTGAACCGCGACCAGCGCGACCTGGCGCTGAACTTCTCCGCCACCGTGCAGGGCGGCGATTATCCGCACTCCTTAAAAGCCGACTTTACCCAGCTTAGCTGGCAGCTGCGCGGCGCTGAGCTCCCACCGGACGGCATTAATGGTCAGGGGAGTCTGCAGGCCAGCTGGCAGGAAGATGACAAGACCCTGCGTTTTGACAACCTGAATCTGATGGCTAACCGCAGCACCGTTACCGGCAGCGGCAGCGTGGTGCTGGGGGATCGCCCGGACTGGTCGCTGGATTTGCACGCCACCACTCTCGATCTCGATAGTCTGCTGGCGCAAAGGTCGCCGGCGACGGACAGTAGTGCCAGTCAGCAGGGCCAGAGTCAGACGCGACCGCTGCGCCCGGTGATCGCCGACAGCGATGAGCGCGAAGATTACCAGAGCCTGCGCGGCTTCAACGGCCGAATGGCCCTGAGCGCCGACCAGCTGCAGTGGCGCGGTCTGAACTTCACCCAGGTGCAGAGCGAAATCAGCAACCAGCAGGGGCTGCTGACGGTCAGCAAAATGCAGGGCAATCTTGACGGCGGGCAGCTCTCTCTCCCTGGCACCTTGGATGCCCGCGGCGACACGCCGCTGGCGACGTTCCAGCCGGCGCTGCAGAATGTGGAGATCGGTTCGCTGATCAAAGCCTTTAACTATTCCTTAAACCTGACCGGCAAGCTGTCGCTGAGCGGCGAATTTTCCGGAACGCGCATTGACGCCGATGATTTCCGTCGCCACTGGCAGGGACAGGCTCAGCTCCAGATGGCCGATACCCGCACCGAAGGGCTGAACTTCCAGCAGCTGGTGCAGCAGGCCGTGGAGCGCAGCACCAACGTGCGGGCGCAGGAAAATTACGACAATGCCACCCGCCTGGATTCCGTGAGCAGCCGGCTGACGCTGGATAACGGGCTGGTGACGCTGAACCGCCTGCAGGGGCAGTCCGACGTGATGGCGATGACCGGCGAAGGACAGCTCGATCTGCAGAAAGAGAACTGCGATATGCGCTTCAACGTGCGCGTGCTCGGCGGCTGGAAAGGGGAGGGCAAGCTTATCGACCGCCTGAAACAGACCGCTATCCCGCTGCGCATTTACGGCGAGTGGCAGTCGCTGAGCTACAGTCTGCAGGTCGACCAGATCCTGCGCAAACAGCTGCAGGATGAAGCGAAGCAGCGCCTCAACGACTGGGTTGAGCGTAATAAAGGCAGCAAAGACGGCAACGATGCCAAAAAGCTGCTCGATAAGTTGTAATTCCTACCGCCGCGGCCCGGAAGTTTCCGGGCTGCGTGCTTATCGTCAACGTCTGATTTCACGATGATGCCGGGTGGCGGCTGCGTCTGACCCGGCCTGGGATGTGCGCAATATCATCCGTTTGCGTCGCCACTTAATGTAGGCCTGATAAGCGCAGCGCCATCAGGCAGTGTGGCAGCTACGCCTGGCCCGGTCTGGATTATACGGTGGGCGTCATACCCCGATTAGTTCGCCATCCCGTAGGCCTGATAAGCGCAGCGCCATCAGGCATTAAACAGGATACCTGGCTATCAATTTTACGGCCCGGGATACCCCGGGCCGTTTTATGCCTGACGATTACACCTCATAATCCAGCTCATCCTGCTTTACCGGCGGGACGATCTGCACCTTCTGCACCCGATGGCTGTCGACCTGCAGCGTGCGCAGGGTATAACCGTCAATCTCAATGGTCTCCCCCACCTGCGGCACATGCTGCAAATACTCCATCAACAGACCGGCAACGGTGTGATACTCACGTTTATCATCCAGCGGCAGCGGAACGTACTGCACCAGGTCCTCCAGCGGCATATGACCATTGACCGTCCACGAACCGTCCTGATGATGCTGAATATCGTGCCGGGCATCGATCTCCTCCACCTCATTGGGCAGATTGCCGGCGATGGTCTCCATCACGTCGCTGAGGGTCACAATCCCCTCGACGGAGCCAAACTCATCGACCACAAAGGCAAAATGGGTGCGGGCCTGGCGGAACTGCTCGAGCGCCGAGAGGAGCGGCAGCCCCTCCGGGAAGACCAGCGGTTGACGCACCAGCGCCTGCAGATCCAGCGGCTCCTGACGCAGGGACTGCTGGAGCAGGTCAATAACATGCACCACCCCCAGCAGATCTTCATTATCCTTCCCGCCGGTGACCACCAGCCGGGTATGCTGATTTTTCTCCACCAGGCTGCGGATCTCTTCCTCCGGCGCGCTAAGGTTGATGCGCTCGATATCATGGCGCGACGTCATAATACTGCTGACGCTGCGCTGATTAAGGTTCAGCACCCGCTCAATCATCAGTCTTTCCTGCGGATTAAACAGTGGATGTTGATCCTGATCGGCGACCAGCGACGCCGTGTCAGCATCCAGTTCAGCTTTTTCTTTCTGCCCGCTCAGCAGATTCATCACCGCCTCGGTAGTGCGCTGACGCAGCGTCATATTGGCGGAGAGGAAGCGACGGCGGTTAAACTGCGCCAGCTGATTAAGCGCTTCAATCATGACCGAGAAGCCAATGGCCGCATATAAATAGCCTTTCGGAATGATAAAGCTGAAGCCTTCAGCAATCAGGCTGAAGCCGATCATCAGCAGGAAGCTTAGACAGAGGATCACGATGGTCGGGTGGCTGTTAACGAAGCGCGTCAGCGCCTTGCTGGCCATCAGCATCAGGCTGATGGCGATAACCACCGCGGCCATCATCACCGCCAGGTGATCGACCATGCCGACGGCGGTGATCACCGAGTCAAGCGAGAAGATGGCGTCGAGCACCACGATCTGCGCCACGACGGCCCAGAATTTCGCCCCTTTGCGCTGGGTGGGGTTATCGCTGTCTTTCCCCTCCAGCCGCTCATTAAGCTCGACGGTCGCTTTAAACAGCAGAAACAGGCCGCCAAACAGCATAATTAAATCGCGAGCGCTAAAGCTGAAGTCGTGAAAAACAATCAGCGGTTTGGTCAGGGTGACCAGCCAGGAGATAGAGGCCAGCAGCAGAAGACGCATGACCATCGCCAGCATCAGGCCAGTGATCCGCGCGCGGTCGCGCTGGGCGGGAGGGAGCTTCTCGGCGAGGATAGCGATAAAGACCAGGTTATCGATACCCAACACCAGTTCGATAACCACCAGCGTGACGAGACCTGCCCAGATTGACGGATCGGCAATCCATTCCATATGTATTAAAACCTGTACGACTGCGGTATGTGTTACCACGATCATGGATAAGATGAGTCTAAAATGCAATAACGACGCGGATATCGCCCTGCCGTGGGTGGATATATTTCCAGCGGATTAAGCGAACCGATAAGAATTATGTTCCGGAAAAGAACAGTGAAAAAATAATACCATGGCGGCGACCATGGAATAAGCTTGCCGATATCAGAACTTTTTCCGCTGCGTTTCAGCGAGGGCGGCAAAAGGGCTTTCTCCCGAGGTTCGTCACGGCGAGCGCGGATGCGCAGAGCAGAAGCGAAGCGCGAAGCCCGAAGCCCGCTCACAAAACCGGCATAATTCATATTATGAAGTGAGTGCAGAATAGGGCGGATCGCAGTTCACCGTCGCGGATTCAGGCTAATATGTCGTCATATCCGGCTGTTTATGCTGAAATATATTGCCTGGCGAAATTTATTATCTCTATCTATTCTTTCCAGGCATACGCGCGGCGCGGCGGGGCCGGCGGCCAACAGACCCCGATAGACGGGCCTCTCAGCCACATCGCGCGGCGCAAAGGAACGAGCCGCTGAATAACCTGAACGAAAATAAGATTATTCTCACTTCTGACTGTTGGTAAAAGGGAGTTGTGTGTATTCTTTTACGTGACAGTGAATTTAAGAATTTGGCGGGCAGATGCCCGGGCAGTATCCGTGTATTATCAGTTCCAATGGATTTGTGACATGTACAATTTTGCAAAACCGCGTGTTTTGCAACCAAACAGGTGAAGATGAATATGGCGAATTTGAAAGCGGTTATTCCGGTCGCAGGACTAGGCATGCATATGCTGCCGGCCACAAAGGCAATTCCAAAGGAGATGCTGCCGATCGTTGATAAGCCAATGATTCAGTACATCGTTGACGAAATCGTCGCCGCCGGGATCAAAGAGATTGTTCTGGTGACGCACTCCTCGAAGAACGCGGTGGAAAACCACTTCGATACCTCCTACGAGCTGGAAGCCCTGCTGGAACAGCGCGTGAAGCGCCAGTTGCTGGCGGAAGTGCAGGCCATTTGCCCGCCGGGCGTGACCATCATGAACGTGCGTCAGGCGCAGCCGCTGGGCCTGGGCCACTCCATCCTCTGCGCCCGCCCGGTAGTCGGCGACAACCCGTTTGTGGTGGTCCTGCCGGATATCATCCTTGACGGCGGCACCGCTGACCCGCTGCGCTATAACCTCGCCGCTATGATCGCCCGCTTTAACGAGACCGGCCGCAGCCAGGTGCTGGCGAAACGCATGCCGGGCGATCTCTCCGAATACTCCGTCATCCAGACCAAAGAGCCGATGGTGGCTGAAGGCCAGGTGGCGCGTATCGTCGAGTTTATTGAAAAACCGGACGAGCCGCAGACCCTGGACTCCGATCTGATGGCGGTGGGGCGCTACGTGCTGTCGGCGGATATCTGGGCCGAACTGGAACGTACCGAGCCGGGCGCATGGGGCCGTATCCAGCTGACCGACGCCATTGCCGAACTGGCGAAGAAGCAGTCCGTCGACGCGATGCTGATGACCGGCGAAAGCTACGACTGCGGGAAGAAAATGGGCTACATGCAGGCCTTCGTCACCTACGGCATGCGTAACCTGAAAGAAGGCACCAAATTCCGCGAAAGTATTAAAAAAATGCTGGCCTGATTGCTAGCGTAGTACGGGGGGCAGGGCGTGAACATTCGTCCTGCCGCTCATAACGTTATGCAGAAATTATTCATAACGCGAATGTTATAACGATTGTAAAGAAACGTATGGCTTCGGAGACTTCTGGTAGTTTGTCTCTGGCCTCTGTGGTGCAATGGTCGGAGTAGCGGCAATAATGCTTTATGAATAGTCACTTAGTGCGACAATTCCTAAAGCGCAGGGAAAGCGGTCAACGTCAGCCAAAAATAAAACTTGACTGCGATCATGTTTCCGCTTTAAACATCTCACTTGCATGCATAAAAATGTGAAATGAATTGGCATGCGAGCTGGTACAGACATTACGGATAATCCCTGAGCACGGCAGTGGACATCATCGAAGGATCACAGGTATATGAACTGGCAACTCATCTCATTTTTTGGCGATAGCACTGTTTTGCTGCCCAGCGCAGCGGCGCTGTTTATTGTCCTGATGCTGCGTAAAACGTCGCGGTTGCTGGCGTGGCAATGGAGTTTGCTGTTCGGCATCACCGGCGCTATCGTCTGCGCCTCCAAACTGGCCTTTATGGGCTGGGGTCTGGGTATTCGCGAGCTGGATTACACCGGCTTCAGCGGCCACTCCGCGCTCTCCGCGGCCTTCTGGCCTATCTTCCTGTGGCTGCTCAGCGCCCGTATCTCCGTCGGTCTGCGTAAAGTGGCCGTTATTACCGGCTATGTTCTGGCCGCCGTGGTGGGCTATTCGCGGCTGGTCATCCATGCGCATTCCGTCTCGGAAGTGATTGCCGGCCTGCTGCTGGGCGCTGTTGGCAGCGCTTTGTTCCTGGTGTTGCAAAAACGTACCTCTGATCCGGAAAGCGTGAATATCTCATGGGGCGGTGTCGCATGCCTGGTGATGGTTCCACTTATCCTTTTACATAGCGGTAGCAAAGCGCCGACTCAGTCCCTGCTGGGACAAATCGCCACCGCGGTGGGGCCGCTGGATAAACCCTTTACGCGTACCGATCTGCACAAGCAGGCCTGGTAATCGCCATTTGTTTTACAGGGGAAATTAAGTTTTCGCCGGTTAATTAAACAAATAAGAAAATAATCTACTATATATCCGGTAATTGATAATTCATATTTATGAAATAATGAAGTGCTACTACATTGTTATTGAATATTTGCCTGGATATAGCTTTGATCAGACGTTTCTTAAATGCGCTGAGACGTTACCTGATGCACATTCAATGAATATCCAGACACAGGAAACTATTAGAAATTGTAGTTGACTATAACGCCATCATCTGATTTTTGCATGATGATGAGCTATGGAAAAAGACGCTTTTTTACAGTCAGTTAGCTGCAAGTGTGATGTTGTAGCAGTACCGGGAAGATTTCTAACCCTGGAAATCAGTGAATAATCTTAATTGGTGACCCGCTTATTTTTTGTCAGTAGAACGACAGGTGGCATTAATTGGCAGATATTCGGTAACAACACTCCCAATTGTGACCGAAATCCCGTAAACTTAACGCCGCCAAAAATAATGGCCTGACCAATTATTCATTCACAGGTCGATAAAAATTAAGTCGTTCAGGTAGTCAGTGCACTGGTAGCTGTTAAGCCAGGGGCGGTAGCGTCGCTGAAGCCGCTTGCTGTTGCACAGAGGTTCTCTTCAACGGCTGAAAAATCGTCCCGGTCAGGATGATCGCCCTCACTAGATATCTATCAGTTTTCTACGGATATCCTCAGAAGTTGGCCAGGAGCGGCTGCTGATATCGCCTGGATATTAACTTTCCTGTCTCATCGATAGCCTGTAGGGTAAAATTCGCCTACATTGTGAGCTGAGTGGATGTTATAAGGCTAACAAGCAGCTTAGGGTAAATGTACTTGCCTCGCCGGTGTTGCACAGCGAAGTCAGCTGGTGCCGCGAGCGCTTTCTATCTTGGTATTCCCCTCATTCTCATTGAGATACGACAGCGGGGCTGAAAATGGATCTTGTACAATGATAAAAATTGCGCGCATTGCCGTGACGTTGGGTTTGCTTTCCTCCCTGGGAGCCCAGGCTTACGCAGCCGGGTTAGTGGTAAATGACAACGACTTGCGTAACGACCTGGCCTGGCTTTCCGATCGCGGGGTCATCCATCTGAGCCTGTCGACCTGGCCGCTCAGCCAGGAAGAGATTGCCCGGGCGCTGAAAAAGGCCAAACCGTCCTATTCTTCTGAGCAGGTAGTTCTGGCCCGTATCAACCAGAGACTGTCTGCCTTAAAAGCGGATTTCCGGGTCACCGGCTACACTTCAACAGATCAGCCGGGCACTCCGCAGGGGTTTGGCCAGACGCAGCCGGCGGATAGCTCGTTAGGCCTGGCGTTCAACAACAGCGGCGAGTGGTGGGACGTCCACCTTCAGGGCAATGTTGAAGGGGGAGAGCGGATCAGCAACGGATCGCGCTTCAACGCCAACGGCGCCTATGGCGCGGTGAAGTTCTGGAACCAGTGGCTCTCCTTTGGCCAGATACCACAGTGGTGGGGGCCTGGCTATGAAGGTAGCCTGATCCGCGGGGATGCGATGCGGCCGATGACCGGTTTCCTGATGCAGCGCGCAGAGCAGGCAGCGCCAGAGACCTGGTGGTTGCGCTGGGTCGGCCCATGGCAGTACCAGATCTCCGCCAGCCAGATGAATCAATATACCGCGGTACCCCATGCCAAAATTATCGGCGGTCGTTTTACCTTTTCACCATTCCAGTCTTTAGAATTAGGCGCGTCACGCATTATGCAGTGGGGTGGGGAAGGGCGGCCTGAGTCATTTAGCAGCTTCTGGGATGGCTTCACTGGCCATGATAATACCGGGACGGATAACGAACCGGGTAACCAGCTGGCCGGATTTGACTTTAAATTCAAACTCGAGCCGACTCTAGGGTGGCCGGTGAGTTTCTATGGGCAAATGGTCGGCGAGGATGAGTCTGGCTACCTGCCTTCCGCGAATATGTTCCTTGGTGGAGTGGAAGGGCACCACGGTTGGGGTAAAGATGCGGTTAACTGGTATGTGGAAGCGCATGACACGCGTACCAACATGAGCCGAACCAATTACAGCTATACCCACCACATCTATAAAGATGGTTATTACCAACAAGGGTATCCACTGGGGGATGCGATGGGTGGGGATGGTCAACTCATTGCCGGGAAGGTTGAGCTGATTACCGAAGATAACCAGCGTTGGAGTACACGCCTCGTTTACGCCAAAGTTAACCCTGAGAACCAGTCGATCAATAAAGCATTCCCCCATGCCGATACTTTGAAAGGTGTACAGCTAGGCTGGAGCGGCGATGTGTATCAGTCTGTTCGTCTGAATACCTCTTTGTGGTACACAAACGCGAACAACAGCGACAGCGATGACGTTGGGGCGAGCGCAGGGATAGAGATACCGTTTAGTTTATAAGGCTGAATGCTGAAAATAGAGGAGAGAGGGTGGTAGTGCTGCAGGAGGCAGTCAGTTTTTATCTCTCCACAAGCCGGCAGGTAAGCAACGGCGATGACAGCTGCTCAGGAATTGGCAAATTTTGATTTACTGATGATGTGACATTATGAAGAAAAAACTTGTTAGATTTTCGGCATTAGCGTTAGCGATTGGGTTTTTATCGGGTTGTACAATCATCCCTGGTCAGGGATTAAACAGTCTGCGCAAGAACGTGGTTGAGCTTCCAGACAGCGACTACGATCTGGATAAGTTAGTGAACGTGTATCCAATGACCCCAGGACTGATCGATCAGCTTCGTCCGGAGACTGTACTCGCTCGTCCAAACCCGCAGCTTGATAATTTACTGCGCAATTATGAATACCGCATTGGGGTTGGTGACGTACTGATGGTTACCGTATGGGACCACCCTGAACTAACTACTCCTGCAGGCCAATACCGCAGCGCCAGCGACACCGGTAACTGGGTTAACTCCGATGGTACCATTTTTTATCCTTATATTGGTAAGGTGCAGGTAGCGGGAAAAACTCTCGCTCAGGTACGACAGGATATAGCGAGCCGTTTAACCACCTATATTGAAAGCCCACAGGTTGATGTTAGTGTTGCTGCTTTTCGTTCGCAAAAAGCCTATGTGACAGGTGAGGTTACTAAATCAGGGCAGCAGCCAATTACCAATATTCCATTAACGGTGATGGATGCCATTAACGCGGCCGGCGGGCTTGCACCAGATGCGGACTGGCGGAATGTTGTATTAACACATAACGGGAAAGACACAAAAGTCTCATTGTATGCATTAATGCAGAAAGGCGATTTGACACAAAATCATCTGTTATATCCAGGTGATATTCTCTTTGTGCCGCGTAATGACGATCTAAAAGTATTTGTCATGGGCGAAGTAGGTAAGCAAAGCACAATGAAGATGGATAGAAGTGGCATGACATTGGCGGAAGCTCTGGGTAACGCTGAGGGGATGTCACAAACTTTCAGTGATGCTACTGGGGTGTTTGTCATTCGTCAGATTAAAAATGATAGTCAGGGTAAAATTGCGAATATCTATCAGCTTAATGCTCAGGATGCTTCGGCCATGGTGTTAGGTACAGAGTTCCAGTTACAGCCGTATGATATTGTTTATGTCACTACAGCTCCATTGGTTCGTTGGAATAGAGTTATATCTCAACTTGTGCCAACTATTACGGGAGTTCATGATATGACAGAAACAGGTAAATTCATTCGGACTTGGTGATAGAAATGTTTGATTCAATTCTTGTGGTTTGCACAGGTAATATATGCCGCTCTCCGATTGGAGAGCGATATTTACGAAACTTATTACCTGATAAAAAAATCGATTCAGCAGGGACTGGAGCACTTATTGAGCATGCGGCTGATAATAGTGCGATTAAGGTTGCTCAGCTCCATGGGCTTTCTTTGGAGGGGCACCTCTCCAGGCAGTTTACATCCTCTCTTGGGCGTCAATACGATTTGATATTAGCAATGGAAAAATCCCATATTGAGCAGATCGGGCATATAGCACCAGAAGCCAGGGGGAAAACGATGCTATTTGGTCACTGGTTGGAGCAACGCGATATACCTGACCCTTATCGCAAAAGTGACGAAGCCTTCTTATCAGTTTATAAACTTATTGAGCAGGCCGGTAGACTTTGGGCTCAGAAATTAGGTGCATAATTCAGGAAAAATCGCATGTCATCAGTTACAAACAAAGCTACATCTAAAGATGCGGATGAAATTGATTTAGGTCGCCTTATTGGTGAGTTTATAGATCATCGCAAGCTTATTATTTCTGTTACTTCTCTATTCACATTAGTCGCATTAATTTATGCTATTTTTGCCACGCCTATATATCAAGCTGATGCTCTAATTCAGGTTGAACAGAAACAAGCGAATGCCATACTTAGCAATCTTAGCCAGATGCTTCCGGATAGCCAACCTCAATCGGCCCCAGAAATTGCGTTGATTCGTTCCCGGATGATTTTAGGAAAAACAGTTGATGATCTTAACCTGCAGGCGAGGGTAAAACAAAAATACTTCCCACTATTAGGGCGTGGTTTTGCACGCTTATCGGGAGATAAACCTGGTAGTCTATCTATTTCTCGGTTGTATATACCGGAAAATGATAATGATACTCCTGAGATCATACTAACTGTTAAAGAGAGAAATAGTTTTTCTATCTCCGTAGGTGACTTTATTATCAATGGTAAAGTTGGAGAGCTACTTGATGAGCGGGGAATTTCGCTCAAAGTTGATGAAATCAGCGCAAAACCAGGGACTGAGTTTTCAATTGTCTATGTTAGTCGATTGAAGGCTATAACAGATCTTCAGGACGATATAGCCGTAGCTGATCAGGGAAAAGATACTGGGATGCTAACACTCTCCTTGACCGGCGATAATCCAGTATTAATTGAACGTATTCTTAATAGCATCAGTGAAAACTATTTAGCTCAGAATATTGCGCGGCAAGCCGCACAAGATGCGAAAAGTCTGGAGTTTTTGAGTAAGCAACTGCCCGAGGTTCGCAGTGATTTGGATCAGGCCGAAGATAAATTAAACCAATATCGGAGAAAGAGTGATTCCGTTGATTTATCTCTTGAGGCAAAAGCCGTTCTTGATCAAATAGTTAATGTCGATAATCAGCTTAACGAATTAACTTTCCGTGAGTCAGAGATATCCCAGCTCTATACCAAGGAACATCCGACGTATAAAGCATTGATGGAAAAAAGAAAGACACTACAAGATGAAAAATCTAAGCTTAATAAGCGTGTGTCTGCTATGCCTGAAACGCAGCAGGAAATATTGCGTTTAAGCCGTGATGTAGAGTCCGGTCGAGCTGTGTATATGCAGTTATTAAATCGGCAGCAAGAGTTAAATATAGCAAAATCCAGCGCTATTGGTAATGTACGCATTATTGATAATGCCGTAACTCAACCCAAGCCAATTAAGCCCAAGAAAATACTTATTGTTCTGATTGGGATTATATTAGGTGTTATGACCTCCGCTGGTGTTGTATTGCTTAGAGTTATTTTACGTCGAGGAATGGCTTTGTTGAATAAATCAGATTTCGGGTA